>CAMGKS010000016.1 GCA_946056785.1 uncultured Clostridia bacterium | reverse complement strand
AAATTTATATCATAATAAATCTATATCTTAATAAATATATTGTTTAATGAATTTGTATAATAAATGACGCATATATTAATAGCTTTCAGAAAAATTAACCGACCTTGTCGTCAGGCATTCTTGAATACGAAAAAACGGCGAAGCGGCTTAAATTCATGCTTACGGTTTTGTTTTCTTAATATACTTTTTGTATTATTATCCTATTATGCGGTTGCGTTGTCAAAACAGACAGCATTTTTAAGTCGTTGGTTTAAAGGCTATAAAATCAAAAACATACAAACCCGACTAAACCGCTTGCAATTTAAAGCCGTTTAAAAAAAGCAAGGCACGCCTTGCTTTTCTATTATTCAGCTGCATCTTTAGCCGCTTTGTCGGCACTTGTCATTTTTCCTATAAGCTCTGTTTCCGACGGTTTTTCACCGACAAACGATGAAAGCTCGTATCCGTGCATATAGCTATAATCGTCGGAATCGAAATAGTACACCCACGTACGATCGCCAATCGTGATAAAGTCAAAAACCAACCAGGACGTCAAAAACTTTTCTTCAAGAACAATATCTTCGTTCGGGCTCGAGCCGTTATCAGGTTCGAGATTTATTCTGAACAACGTTGAAACCGAACTCGAGGCACCGTAATATACGTAATAATTGCCGTCGCCATTTATCGCTACGTAATTTACGGACATCGACGCTTTTCCTATTACCTTATTTTCTTCGCCGAAGACGTCTTCGCCGCTCTTATTTCCGTCAAGAAGATAGTACGTATCGCTTGACGAAACGATAACGCCCTTTTCGTAACTTACCGGATAAACCGTGACGCTAGTTGAAGAAACGTTCGCCGTAAGGCATTTTTCCGTCGCTTTATCGAATGTAAAATCGAGTCCTACTTTATTCATAAAGAGTCCGGCATATTTTGTAGACGAACCTTCGACGTATTGTTTTACGTAAACCAAAGTCATTTGGTTGTCGCCTTCAAGGACGCCTCCGTTTAAAGTGAGCGTATAATTTTTATCTCCGAAAGACATATCGCTGACAAGCAATTTTTTGTTGCTGCCGTCATACTTCATCATATAAAGCTCGTTATAGTTTTTATACGCCTCCGTTCCCGTTACTGATTTTGTATAAAAAATGTAATCGCTTATAGAAGCGCCTTGCGTAGGAGACCATTCGGTATCCTGTTTAAAAACTATGCTTGTAACGTTGCTGTCCAACTGAGTCGTCGTAACTTTCTTGCTTACCTTAGTCACAGACTTGGTTTCGCCAAGAGCGGTAAAATCAATTGCCGAAATTTTGGAATCGGAATATACGACGATTCTCGTAGGCATAAACCAATATTGCAAAGAACGTGAACTTGCCGTAAATATAAGTTGCGTTATCGTGCCGTCAAGACTTGTTCTCATAAAGTCAAGATTCGTCGTTGACGCAACGCCGCTTCTGTCTTTATCATAATTCGGAGTAGCATAATATATCCAATTTCCGTAAACGGCAAAGCCGCTCTCGGTGTTTGTCCAATAAACCTGCTTAGGTACAACGCATTTTACCGGATTATTCCCGACGCTTCCGTCTTCGTCCATTTTAACTCTGCATATAGAATTTTTCAAAACGGCTCCGAACTCGTTCGATTCGGCTTCCGAATCATAACCGTTAACAAAATAAAGCCATTCACCCTGCCTTACTGCGAAACCGCCGTTAGAATATACGTTAGCCGTACGATCGCCGCCGCTAATCGGGTCTTGTTCAAATTTGTTGCAAGCAGCAAGCAAAGCCACGGACGTGACAATTAAAACAAGGCATAAAACTATTAATAGTCTTTTTTTCATCAATAAATTTCTCCTTAACAAGAAACTTTTCACAAATTCCAATATAGTATATAATATAAAACAAAATTTAGCAAGGATTTTAACTTTTTTTTGAGGTGGTTATGCTTTTTGAATTTTTTAGACAAAACAGTCTTATTACCGACAACAACGTAACGAAAATACCAGAATCGGCGTATGCGATAAGAGAAAAAAACGATAAAGTTCAGTTTAACACGGGAGGAAAAGCCTATCTTGATTTCATTTCGAGGCATAAAAGGCTATCAAAAGAAATCGATGAAAAAACGCAAAAAAACGGCATTTAAGCCGTTTTTTGTTTTTTGCCGTTTCCGACAAATTGAAATTGCGATTAAACGTTTAACGTTAAGTCCGATTTGATTTCAGCCCGCTTTAATATCGTTTTGCGTTTTTATCGTGCTGAAATTTTTAAGCGTTAACGACAATTATTTCGTGCCGAACAATCTGTCGCCTGCGTCGCCTAATCCCGGAAGGATATAGCCGTTTTCGTTCAATTCTCTGTCAAGCGTCGAAACGTAAATTTCAACGTCCGGATGAGCTTCCGCAAGGGCTTTTATTCCCTCCGGAGCGGCAATTATCGACATTTGCTTTATGCGTTTGCAACCGACTTTTTTAAGATAATCTATTGCGGCGATAGCGCTGCCGCCCGTTGCAAGCATAGGGTCAAGTACAACGGCAATGCTGTCTTGAATTCCTTCAGGGAGTTTACAATAATACTCTTTCGGTTCAAGGGTTTCTTCGTCACGGTACATACCGATATGTCCGACTCTTGCCGTAGGGAAAAGTTGGTGAACACCGTTTACCATTCCGAGTCCCGCTCTTAAAATAGGAACGATTGTAACCGCATTGTCAACGACCACGCTCTGTTCCGTCTCTTCGAGAGGAGTCTTGACGATAATCTTTTTTGTAGGAACGTCTTTCAGACTTTCATAAGTCATAAGCGTCGTTATTTCTTCGACAAGTTCTCTGAACTGTTTAGTTGTAGTCTTTTCGTCACGAAGTATTGCAATCTTATGACGAATGAGCGGATGATCGAAAATTGTTACGTTTTTATATTCTTGCATATATACCTCTTTATTTGCCGTACTAAATTTATTATTCACTTTTTACGGCGTCGTTAGTATCGTCTGAAACTTTTTCTTCGCTCGTTTCTTTATTTTCGTTAAGCGTGGTAACGTCAACGCCGACTTCATAAGTGCTTTCCGCCATAACCGGAGCATTTATCGCATTTTCGTTGTCCGTTGCGTCATCGTCAGGCGTATCAGGCAATTTTGCATTTTTCTTTTCTACGGCATTTATTACCGCATAAGTTATTATTCCCAAAATAAGAGCGGTTGCAATAGACGTAATGGTTATCGTTTTATCAACCGTTCCTGCCACCATTACAAGTTGTCCCGCCGAATTATAAACGTCACTTCCCGCGATATGATAAGGAATCTTAATCGCAAGCCCGCCGATACCGGCTATAAGAATTGCCGATACGGTAAACAAGTTTTTATTTTCGCCGAGGTCGATATCTTTAAACATTTTAAGACCGGATACTGCGATAAATCCGTAAAGCGTAAGGCATACGCCGCCCATTACGCAATTAGGAATTGTCTGCAATAATGACATGATAGGGCTCATGAAGCTGAGTATAATACACATTATAGCAGCGGTGAACAACGTCGATACCGATGCGTTTTTGGTGATTGCAACGCAACCTACCGATTCGCCGTACGTGGTGTTCGGGCAAATACCGAAAACCGTTCCGACCATAGAGCCGACGCCGTCGCCGAGAAGCGTTCTTTTAAGTCCCGGCTCACCTTCGACAAGGTCACGGTTTATAATCGAAGAAAGGTTTTTGTGGTCTGCAATATGTTCGGCAAAAACTACGAGTGCAACCGGAATAAATGCGATTGCTACTTCGCCGAATCCCGCCGCGCTTTCAAAGAAATACGTTTTACCGACTTCTGTGCTGCCGTTTGCTATTTCTTTTATCGCTTCTATCAATGCAAAATCAGGATACGTAAAGAATGCCTGAACTTTATCGCCGGCACTTGCAGCGGCGTCGCCAAGCACTTTGAAGTTGTCAACAAGCGGAGTCCAGTTGATAATTTTAAGATAATCGACGTTCAAAGTGTAACCGAAAATCGAGAAGAAGGACGCAAATGCATATCCTACGCCGATGCCGATAATGAACGGAATAAGTCTGCCCATCTTAAATTTCTTTTGCGTTGAGCATATAACAACCGTAATGAAAGTTATCAAACCGCAAAGCAAAGCTACAAGGTTGTACGATGCGTTTACAGCCGTGCCTACGCTGGCTTTAACTATGTCGCCCATTGCACTACCTGCAAGGCTAAGACCGATTATAGCAACGGTAGGTCCGATGATTACCGGCGGCATAAGCTTCGATACCCAAGCCGTTCCGGCAAAATGAATAACTATAGCTATTATCACGTAAACCAAACCGGCGAGAATACCGCCGACGATAATTCCGCAATATCCGAAAGCGAGAGCCGAACCGAGCGAACTCAAAAACGCAAAGGAGCTGGAAATAATTACCGGGCTCTTGAACTTCGTGAAAAGCAAATACACGATAGTTCCGAGACCTGCTCCCAAAATTGCCGCAGGAATTTGCGCCGGCAATCCTATAATAGTTGGCACTGCTATCGTTGCCGCCATGATTGCCAAAACTTGTTGAATTGCAAAGACGATAAGTTTATTAAACTTTGGTCTGTCTTCTACGTCGTAAATAAGTTTCATATCTTTCTCCTGTTTTTTCTTTATATCATCTTTTGTGTTTATTTTGTTTGTGTGTTTTGCGTTTCAGGTTTTAACTTCGCCTGCTCACGGGGTTAATCACCGCTTTAATTACGTAATATTCAGCTTTACATATTCTGTTTAGGCAAAGCTAAACCGATTTTGCGTTTAACATAAAAAAAGAGTTTCCTATCGGAAACTCAAATTAAAACGTTAAAGTCAATTTTTCTGTTGAAACAAAAGACGGAATAAAAATAAAATGCTTATACAATCCGCTTGTTACAGCGGCTGAAATATCTGTTTTCTTTGGCAATGCTTTAAAAAACGATGATTTCATATACATACTCCGTTTCATTTTGCCTATTGTACTATATAACAAAAAAAAATGCAACAAAATTTGCCTTTTTACGCCATATTTTTACCATCTTTTTTTTGGTAATTTTTTCCGAGAACGTCCGCCATTCGCAGTTTAAAATCAAAAGGCGTTTCATTGTAAAAACTTTTATATCCGGCAACCGTCACTTTATATCCGCCGCCCTTTATATGCACAAACGTAATTTCACTTTCGACGTCCGATACGTCGGCAAGGTCTATTTCGATGAATTTGCTTGCAAACCTTCCGCTATAAAACATAATCTTTTTGTCGGTCAAAGCTATTCCGCCTCTTTTGAAAATATAGTGCTGCGAACAAAGAAATATTACGCCTATAATCATGGCGGCTATTCCGACGGCAAACCAAAAGAAAAACATAAAACCTTTACTACCCCAAGAAAACATAAGCGGTCTGAAATATAAAGCAAGTCCGATTATAAAGCTCATTAAGCTGATTATAACGCCGGCAATGCCTAAAGTTCTCAATGCACGCAATGCTTTAGGGTCGCTGTGAAGATATGCCGCAATTTCTTCGCCGTCCGATAATTTATCCGAAAATAAATTTTGGACGTTCTCTTCCTGCTTGCCCTTCTTTTTCTCGTCGTGCTGCATTATTTCTTCATCAATATTCATATTATTCCTCACGACTTTTATGCTCGTCATCGGCTTTATGCTCACCGCTTGCGATATTGTCTTCTCTTTCTTTTCCGCCGTCAACGGAAGGGGCGTCGCCATTTGATTTGCTCGTCGCACTTTCGACGTCTGACTCTTCGTCGGATAAAAATTCGCCTTCTACAACGTTTGTTTCGACGGCTTTCTCGCAAACCGTTTCTTCCGTAAGACCTTCGTCCTCTATTTCAGGTTTATGCAAGGCTATCCGCAATGCCAATACGATCGGCGGCGTCAATATCATTGCAATGGCAATTTCGATTACAAAATTTACGCCGACAAGGGCGGATAAAAACGCTGCGTTTATCACTATGCCGCCGTAAGCCTTACCCGCATTGAAAGCATATATCATAGCAATAACCAACGCCGTATTCGTAATTGTGCCGACGGCGGAACTTATAGAGCTTGACAAAAGTATATTTACTCTTGTCGCAACCTTTTTTTCTTTATTTTTAAAAACTCTTTTAAAGCCTTTTCTGAGTCCTACGTATGAAAAATACGTCGTGACGCCTATAAACAATCTCGGAACGACGGAAACCATAGGATTGTAAAAAACGGGAGATAATATTTGCGGTATGGCGATTGCCGATATAAGACTAAGCAAGCCAAAAGCGAATCCCATAAAAAAGCCGACTTTCCCGCCTTCGACCTGACACGCTATAAATATTGCTATAAGCGGCAAAACCGCAATGGACGTACCAGCAATATTTATCGGCACAAACGCAAAGATAATCATCATTGCAAGAAGTAAGGCTATAATTGCTATTTGCTTTGTATCAAACCATTTCTTTTTAGTTTTGTTTGTCATTTTTACCTCTGTCTACTCTGAATATGTCGCCCTTACACACTTCGAACGGTACAAACAACCGCAGCTTTTCCTGCACCAATTTGGCGTCGTCTATTTCGCTTCCTTTTTCGTTTATTATTTTTTCGACGATAAAACTTTTGCCGTGATTTCCGTTAGGGCTTACAAGAACAAGCGTGTCGCCCTTTTTAAATCGGTTTCGCATTTCAACCGTCACTCCGTCCTCGCCGACTTCTTTAACCAATGCGGCGAACTCCGTATCGGGAACGACTTTAGACGAAGTATAATTTATTGTATCCAGGTTTTGCCCCTCGATAAACGCATTCGTATATCCGTGGCTTACGACGCTCGACAAATCGTCGATGTATTTTTGCACGTTTTCGATTTTACCTTTTTCATAATACTCGTCAATCGCTTTTCTATATGCATTTACGATTGTGGCAAGGTAAAACTCGCTTTTCATTCGCCCTTCGATTTTTAAACTTGCAACCGTTCCGTCAAGAAGATTCGATAGATACGGCAACAAAATTAAATCTTTGCTGTTTATAAAATACGTTCCTCTATCGTCCTCTTCAACAATAAGTTCTTTTCCGTCATACCTTTCGTTCCGTATTTTAAAATCCCACCTGCATACCTGAGCGCATTCTCCCCTGTTTGCGTCACGTCCGGTAAAGTAGTTGCTCAACAAACATCGTCCGCTGTAAGAAACGCACATTGCTCCGTGGACGAAAATTTCAAGTTCTACGGAAGGATTGAACGCGGCAATTTCTTTAATCTCTTTAAGAGTTAGCTCTCTTGCCAGGACGACTCTCGAAACGCCTTGATTCGCCCAAAATTCAACCGCCTTGCCGTTTTGCGTGTTTGCTTGCGTCGACAAATGTATTTCCAAGCCCGCTTCCTTTGCAAGACTTATAAGTCCGGGGTCGGACACAATGACGGCGTCGACTTCGATATCTTTCAAATATGAAAAATATTCTTTTGCATATTCGAGGTCGGAATTTTTAGCATATATATTTACGGTTACGTAAATCTTTTTCCCCAACGAGTGAGTATATATAACCGCTTCTTTAAGCTCCTCTTTTATGAAATTTTCCGCACCGGCTCTGAGCGACAATTCTTTGCCGCCGACGTATACGGCGTCCGCTCCGAAATGGAATGCCGTTTTCAGTTTTTCAAAGTTTCCCGCAGGTGCCAACAATTCGACTTTTTTCATGAGTTTATCTTACCATAACGCAAATTGATAGTCAAACAAACCGAATTTCGCTTTTAAAGCAACCTTTAAATAGTTGTTATATAACCGAACGGTTAAATGGGCAGTTTGTTTATCCGACTGTTTTTGCGTATTAATTATTTAAGTTTTATTAGATTAAGTTTTATTAACCGTTAAGCACTCCCTTTTAAACCGTTTTTGAAACGATAATAAAGGAAAACCGCTAAACGGTTTATTTAATAATAACCGCCGAATTTTCATTCGACGGTCTTTAAAATCAGATTTTAATATGCTCTTGCAAAATAAATGACTTTCGTTGCCTTCTTTCCGCAACATACGCATTTATCGCCTATTGGAGTCTGGTCAAACGGCATAGCTCTCGACGTGGCTGCCGTAAGTTCTTTAATTTTAGCTTCGCATTCAGGGCAACCGCACCACATTGTTTTTACGAAATTTTTACCCTCTATGCCTGCTGTCAGCTCATCCATATTCTGTGCCGTAACGATATGAGAATGAGTAAAGTTCTTGGACATTTCGTACATATTTTCGTGAATCAAATCAAGCGTCTTGTTTACTTCTTCTGCAATCGTATCGAATTTTACGGTAGTTTTTTCAAAGTTATCGCGTCTGACAAGCACGGCAACGCCGTTTTCAATATCTCTTGGACCAATTTCCAGACGGATAGGAACGCCTTTCATCTCCCATTCGTTGAACTTCCACCCCGGCGATTGTTCGCTTAAATCTACTTTAACTCTTATTCCGGCTTTTTTAAGAATCTGCTCTATCTCCAAAGCTTTTTCCTTTACGCCTTCTTTATGGGCGGCAACAGGTATAATGACAACTTGAACAGGGGCAACTCTCGGAGGCAATTTAAGTCCTCTTTGGTCGCCGTGAGCCATAATAAGCGCCCCGATAAGTCTTGTGGAAACTCCCCAACTTGTTCCGTAAGGGTTTTTCAAGCTGCCGTCTTTATCAAGATAATTGATTTTAAAGCACTTGGAAAAATTCTTGCCGAGGAAGTGGCTCGTTCCTGCCTGAAGGCTTTTTCCGTCGAGCATCATAGCTTCCATTGTGTAAGTAGCAGAAGCTCCGGCAAACTTTTCCGATTCAGACTTCCTGCCGGTTATGACTTCGATTGCAAGTACGTTCTGCATAAACTCACGGTATACTTCAAGCATTTTGAGCGTTTCTTCGACGGCTTCCTCTTCGGTCGCATGCAAAGTATGCCCTTCCTGCCATAAAAATTCGCTGGTTCTGAGGAAAGGTCTTGTCGTCTTTTCCCATCTGACGACGTTTGCCCACTGATTTATTAAAACAGGCAAATCTCTGTAACTTTGAACCCATCTGCTGTACATTTCGCATATTATCGTTTCGCTCGTCGGTCTTACCACCATAGGCTCTTCGAGTTCGGTTTTTCCCACGTGCGTAACAAGGGCGACTTCCGGAGCAAAGCCTTCAACGTGTTCCGCCTCTCTCAAAAGATAGCTGTAAGGAATAAACATAGGGAAATACGCATTCTGATGCCCCGTTGCTTTAAAACGTTCATCCAACGCTTTTTGAATGTTTTCCCAAATCGCATATCCATACGGACGGATAACCATTGTTCCTTTTACCGGTCCGTAATCCACGAGTTGCGTTTTTAACACAACGTCCGTATACCACTGCGGAAAATCGGTTGTCATATCTGCTATTTCTTTTACAAATTGATTCTTTTCGTTTGCCATTTATTCCTCTATGTAACAATATTTCTTTTGCTCCCATATAATACACCATAAAAAAACAGCCGTCAAATAAATAGATTGTACTTAATTTATTTATAAACGGGATAAAAAATAAAAATTTTAATAAAACTAAAAAAAAGTGTATTAAATCTCTTGATTTTTTTTATAAACTACGATATATATTTTCTATCTAAAAATAGAGCTAAGAGGTTATTATGGCAAAATATAAAAAATGCCCTCGTTGCGAACTTAATTATATTCCTGAAAACGAAGACTATTGCGAAGTCTGCAAAGTCGAACTCGGCAAATCAAACGCGTCTCTTATAGAAGACGATGATGACGAAAAATCGTTATACGAAGAAAGAATTTGCCCGATATGCAAAATAAATTATCTCTCAGACGATGAGGATATTTGTCAAGCTTGTCGTGAAGCAAAAGAGGACAAAAAGTCCGATGAAAAAGACGACGATGACGATTGGAGAGATTTTGTCGAAGACGACTCCGACGATGAAGAATCGGGCGAAATTTCTCTTTCTATGTTAGAGGACGAAGAAGAGGAAGAAGAGGAGGAAGAAGAATCGAGCAACGACGACGTATACGATTTCGACGAATCTATCGGCGACGTTAACGACTATGAAGAAGACGATGAAGACGAAGAGGACGTCGAAGACGACGATGACGAAATCTGATTTATAGAATTTACGCTGCATGCGAAAGTCTTTTAAAACTACCTAAGCATAGATTAATTAAAATTTAAACGAAACGACTTTATAGACCGTTTTACGGTTTATATATAAGCTTAATAAAAACAGTTATGCATTATTTAAAAAACGCTTTAAAAGCGTTTTTTATTTTTATTTCGCATTTTGAGTCTATTTATTCTTTAGTTTTGTCTTTTTGTTAAAGCCTTTAAATATTGCCGCTTTTAGAGGTTTTTACGCTTGTCTGAACGCTTTTATTGCCGGAAAACAAAACTTATTTTCCATGCGTTAAAACGTAAAACCGTGAAAAAATACAATGCGAAAATTTCAATTCCGTAATATGCAATGAAGCGATATCAAACGGCAAAATTTGTCATAAAATAGCCGTTTAAAACATAAAAAGTCTGAAAATCGTTTTTCGTAAAACTTCTTGTTTAAAGTTTTGCGCGTTTTTCGACGTTTGTGCGTCTGGTTTTTAAGTTGCGCTTAGGTTCGTTTGTTTTTCATTTTGTCGCACGTTGTTGAATATAGTTGTGTTTTGTCGACTTTTATTTTAAATATTTGTCTATATCTTTTTCCGTTTTACGTAAAAAAAATGCCCTTTCGGGCATTTTTCTTTTTTTTACAAGCAAATTAATTTTTGTGAAATCATATGTTTTTTCTAAACTGCATATTTGCTTTTCGTTTTAAAAACTCAGATTCTTGCTACGCCGGTCTTTCTTGCCGCTTCTGCAACTGCTTTTGCAACCGTAGGACCTACTCTGTCGTCGAACGCTTTCGGAAGGATATAATCGGCATTGAGTTCTTCATCGCTTACCAATGAGGCGATTGCCTTTGCCGCCGCAAGTTTCATTTCTTCGTTGATATCCGAAGCTCTTACGTCCAAAGCTCCTCTGAATATACCCGGGAATGCCAAAACGTTGTTAATCTGGTTAGGGAAATCGCTTCTTCCCGTACCTACGACTGCTGCGCCTGCGGCTTTTGCGATATCAGGCATAATTTCAGGAACAGGGTTTGCCATAGGCATCATAATTGAACCCGAGTTCATCGATTTTACCATTTCAGGCGTAACCATATTAGGAGCACTTACGCCGATAAAGATATCCGCACCTTTCATTGCGTCTGCAAGTGAACCGTGCTTGTTCGATTTGTTCGTAAATTCTGCTATCTTCATCTTATCAGGCGTGATACCTTCTCTGTCCTTGGAAATAATACCCTTTCTGTCGCACATAACGATATCTTTTACGCCCAAACCGAAAAGAAGTTTTGCAATGGCGACGCCGGCTGCTCCCGCACCGCTGAATACGACGTTGCAATCTTTAAGGTCTTTTTTGACAACCTTAATAGCGTTCAAAATTGCTGCGGCACATACTACCGCCGTTCCGTGCTGGTCGTCATGGAAAATAGGAATATCCGTACATGCTTTAAGCTTTTCTTCGATTTCGAAACAACGAGGTGCCGAAATATCTTCAAGGTTTACGCCGCCGAAACTTCCCGAAATAAGTTGTACCGTTCTGACGATTTCGTCTACGTCTTTTGATTTGATACAAAGAGGGAATGCGTCAACTCCGCCGAATGCTTTGAACAATACGCATTTTCCTTCCATAACAGGCATACCTGCTTCAGGTCCGATATCTCCGAGGCCGAGTACTGCGGTACCGTCCGTTACGACTGCGACCATATTCCAACGACGAGTGAGGTCGTATGACTTTGAAATATCTTTTTGAATTTCAAGACAAGGTTGTGCAACACCCGGAGTGTATGCAAGCGACAATTCTTCCTTTGTTTTTACCGAAGCTCTTGGAGTGCATTCGATTTTTCCTTTCCATTGGTAATGAAGTTTTAATGACTCTTCTGCGTAATTCATAATATCTCCTTTATGCTAAAATTATTTTTCCCATGGGAAGACGTACTTCAAGCCTAAATCGTCACGAACTTTGTTCATTTCCAACTGAACGGCTTCGTTGATAGGCACGCCGCTGTCTTTTCTCTGCTGCCATACGTTATATTCCTTTTCGCCTGCGGAATATATATGGTCGCAACCCGGAGCTTTCTTAGAAGCGCGAACCGCACGGATTATTTCTCCGGCTTTCTTTCTGCAAAGTTCTTCGCCGAGGAAATGATTCGTGTCGATAGCAATAAAGAAATGTCCGAGATGATACGGAGTAATATTTCCGTTTTCGTCTTTACCGTTAAGAGCTTTTCCGTATGCACCGTCTTGAAGACATGCGGAAAGCAATTCGACGACCATAGCATAGCCGTATCCTTTATATCCGCCTAAAGCCTCGCCGATACCGCCGAGCGTAGTAAGAGCTGCAGTACCCTTTCTTATCATTTTCAATGCTTCGCCTGCGTCTCCTTCAACAGGATTGCCGTTGAGGTCAATCATGGTTCCCGGATGAACAGGTTCGCCGATTCTTGCATAATATTCGATTTTACCGTTTTGCGTTATCGAGCTTGCACAGTCAATAAGAAAATCGAACGGTTCGTCTGTAGGAATACCGATTGTAAGAGGGTTTGTACCAAACATTCCCTCGACGCCGAAAGTCGGAGCAACAGACGGACGCGCGTTTGTTCCGGTGATACCGATACAACCGTTTTTACAAGCCATAGTAGGATAATATCCGGCAATTCCGTAATGGCAGGAATTGCGGACTACAACCATACCCATACCGTATTTCTTTGCTTTTTCGATGGCAAGATTCATTGATTTATATCCGATAACCTGCCCCATACCATCATGGCCGTCAACAACTGCTGTCGTTTCGGTTTCTTTGACAATTTCAAAATTCGTAACAGGATTTTGTATTCCCGCTATGATGCGGTCAATGTAAATCGGTTTAAAACGGTTACATCCGTGCGACTCGATACCTCTTCTGTCAGATTCGAGTAATACGTCGGTGCATATTTCTGCATCTTCTTTAGGAACGCCGACGCCCATAAACGCGTGAGTTATAAACTTTGCGGCAGTATCCCAATCTAAAATAACTTTAGGCATAATATTCTCCTTAAATATATATTTAAAATCTTTAGTTAGTATAGCACCCTTTTAAAAAAATGTCTATACAATATTATTTTTTTACAGACTTTAAAAACACTTTTTATTTAACGTCTGGATTTTATTGAACAGGCGTAAAAGAGGGCAACTTAAATCGCTTACGTCCAAAACCGATTTCTATGCTTTACTTTATGCTTAAATTTTTGCTTTAATTTACGCTTAAATTTTTGCTTTACTTTTTGCTTTAATTTACGATTTAATATTATACCGCTTTTTATATTTTCAGCATTTACATTTACTATTTATTTTTAGTTGTTTCAGCATTTTACCCTGCTTTGCTTTTAGACACGAAGTTTTATACTGCGTTGTTTTTCGTCGCGATTTTTTATGCCGTTTTTGCTGCGAATTTTTGCTTCCCCGACGCTTTGATTTTTTGTCGATTTTTACGCATACACAAGTTTCCTTTTACGAAATTTGAACGTCTTTTATACAAATTAAAATTCATCGATGTATCGAATTATTTAACTTAATAAATCTATGATAAATACGATGACATTAATCTTATTATCGACAATACAGCAAAAAAGAAACAGCTTGATTGCGATGCAATCAAGCTGTCTTTTTGGAACCACATGTATGGCGATTAATCAACAGGATTAATCAAGTAGTAGCCTCTGTTCTTCAAAAGAACTTTCGTTCCTTCGACAACTGCGGTAAGCGGGTTAGCACATACTTCAACAGGAAGTGAAACTGCTTCTTCCAAGAACTCTTTAAGTCCAGGGATTTGTGAACCACCGCCGTCACAGATAATACCTGCGTCAACTAAGTCAGCTGACAATTCAGGAGGAGTAATTTCAAGAACGTTACGGATAACGCTGACGATTTCAGCAAGAACAGGAAGGATAACCATTCTGATTTCTTGTGAATTTACTTCTGTAGATGAAGGGATACCTTTCATAAGGTCACGTCCGCAAACTCTCATCGTTCTGTCGTCATCTGCGTACAAAGTTGCAAGTTCTTTCTTAACTTTTTCTGCCGTCATAGGTCCGATAACAAGGTTATGGTTCTTGTGAACGTACTTGATGATTTCGTTATCGATGTACGTACCGGCTATTCTGATTGATTGTGACAATACAACGTCACCGAGTGCAAGAACACCAACGTCAGTTGTACCACCGCCGATATCGACGACCATAACAGCTCTTGAATTGTAAATATCGTTTCCTGATCCGATAGCACCTGCTTTAATTTCTTCTTCGATGAATACGTCTTGGATACCCATTTCGATAGCAAGTTGCTTCATAGCTTCTCTTTCAATTTGCGTAACTTCTGATGGGCAGCAAATCAAGCAAAGAGCGTTTTGAATGTTCTTCAAGTTGTTAACTCTTGTGAATACGTATTTAAGAAGAGCTTTAGCTGCTTCCATATCAG
>CAMGKS010000015.1 GCA_946056785.1 uncultured Clostridia bacterium | reverse complement strand
GCAATATTATGAACGGCTGCGACTTTGACTATAACCGGCTTTTTGTATTCGGTGGCTTCTTTTAACGAATATACAAGTTGTCGTAAATCTTCGATTGAATAAATATCGTGGTGAGGAGCGGGGGAAATTGCGTCGGAGCCTACGGGGATCATTCTTGTCTTTGACACGTCTTCGGTGATTTTCGCGCCCGGCAGATGTCCGCCGATACCCGGTTTTGCTCCTTGTCCCATTTTAATTTCTATTGCCGCGCCCGCTTCCAGGTAGTCCTTATGTACGCCGAATCTGCCTGAAGCAACCTGAACGATAGTGTTTTTGCCATACTTATAAAAGTCCTCGTGCAGACCGCCTTCGCCGGTATTGTAATACGTTCCCAATTCTTCTGCGGCTCTTGCAAGACTTTCGTGAGCGTTTTTGCTTATCGAGCCGTAGCTCATTGCGGAAAACATAATAGGCAAAGATAAATCGAGCATAGGATTCATTTTTGTTACGAGATTTCCTTTTGTATCTCGTACAATATCTCCGCCTCTCTTTCCGAGGCTGACTTTCGTTTCCATAGGTTCACGTAAAGGGTCGATGGACGGATTCGTAACCTGAGAGGCGTTTATTAAAATTTTATCGAAATAGACGGGATATTCTTCGGGATTTCCCATAGACGACAACAATACGCCGCCGCTTTCGGCTTGTTTATAGATTTCTTTTATGTTTGCCTCTTTCCAGTTGTCGTTCTTTTTAAACGTCAGATCCGACTTAACGATTTTTAACGCTCTCGTCGGGCAGAGGCTGACGCATCTGTGACAGTTTACGCATTTTGTTTCGTCGGAAATCATAAAACCGCCGTTGTCGGTTTTTACGAACGAGTGCACTTCGTTTGCGCATTGTCTTTCGCAAACTCTGCACCTTATGCATCTGACGTCGTTTCTGTCTATTTCGTAATCAGAATATTTATAATTCATTTTTTCACCTCGCTAAGTTTAACGATAACGGGTTCGCCGCCTTTTGGCGACCATATTTTTTCCACGTTAGGTTCCATTTTTCTGATTGCACATTCTTCGCTTGCAAAATATACTTTATCGTCCTTTTCGCCTACGACCATAGAACGGAGTTTAAGTCTGTCGTTCAAAGCCATAATTCCGCCGTCGAATCCGACGAGTATCGAAAACGGACCGGTTATAAGCAAGCTCGGGAATTGTTTTCTGAGATAACCGTAAAGTTCGGCTTTGTCTTTTTTCATAGCGTCGATCGTCTGCCAGAACGGAGCCGCAATTACCGCAGCCGTTTCTTCAAGAGAAAGTTCCTTTTTTCTTATAAGAAAATCTATTATATACGCTATTACTTCAGTATCCGTAAGCAACGTGCATTTATAACCGTACATTTCGATA
Organism: uncultured Clostridia bacterium; assembly: GCA_946056785.1. Taxonomy (GTDB): domain Bacteria; phylum Bacillota; class Clostridia; order Christensenellales; family CAG-917; genus CAG-917. The sequence goes on along the minus strand of CAMGKS010000015.1, from coordinate 13,216 downwards.
AACCGTCTGTTTGCGTCGTATGACGATATTTCGCCGTTATGCACAATCGAATAGTCGAGCAAAGAGAAAGGATGGGCGCCGCCCCACCAACCGGGAGTGTTCGTCGGATATCTTCCGTGAGCCGTCCAGGAATATCCACCGTATTCGTCAAGTCTGTAATATTCTCCGACGTCCTCAGGGTAGCCGACCGCTTTAAAGCAGCCCATATTTTTTCCGCTTGAAAAAACGTATGCGCCTTTTATGGAAGTATTGACGTATACGACGCTTCGTGCAACGTACTCTTTTTCATCGAGATGACTGTCGCGAAGCATATTATGGTTAGGCATAACAAAATATCTCCATATAAGCGGTTCGTCTGTGATTTTCGGAGATTTTCGCACGGGGATTTTTGATAAGTTTATAATTTCGAATTTTTCGTCGAGATATCTTTCACAGTTTTCACGAGAAGTTTTATCATCATAAAAAACGTGAAAAGCGTAATAGTCTTTGTATTCCGGATAGATTCCGTAACCGGCAAATCCTCCGCCGAGTCCGTTTGATCTGTCGTGCATTGTCGTCATCGAGTCCACTATGGTTTTTCCCGAAATGCATTCTCCGCTTTTTGAAAATACCCCGGCTATTGCACAGCCCGACGGTATTCTGATTTGACCTTCTTTTGTCATATAATATCTCCAGTTTAAGTATATTAACGTTTTTTAGCATTTTAATTATTGCATAAAAACAAAAAAAGAGGGCGATGGAGCTTACTGCTTTAACAGTTAAGGACTCCATTGCCCTCTTTTATGTTGGCATTATAACACCGCATAAAATGGCTGTCAACAGAAAAGGAAAAAAAATTTTTTAAAAAATTTTAAAAAAATCATTGACAAACTGACTAAACGGAATTAGACTACTGTCATAAATCATTTGGCAAAGGTGTCAAAGAGTTTTCTTTGATGCCTTTGCCTTTTTTTATGCAATAAATTTTTAGGAGAATAAAATATGGAGACTATCACGAACGTATTCGGAAGCATGGTTTTTAACAATTCGGTTATGAAAGCAAGGCTTCCAAAAGAAACCTACAAAGAGGTAAGAAGGGCAATCGACGACGGAAAACGTCTTGACATCGAGGCGGCGAACGTCGTAGCAAACGCAATGAAAGATTGGGCGGTAGAAAACGGAGCGACGCATTATACTCATTGGTTTCAACCTATGACGGGCGTTACGGCGGAAAAGCACGACAGTTTCATTTCTCCTGACCGTGACGGAAACATTATCATGGAATTTTCCGGAAAAGAACTTGTCAGAGGCGAACCGGACGCGTCCTCTTTTCCGTCCGGAGGATTGAGAGCGACCTTTGAAGCCAGAGGTTATACGGCATGGGATCCGACGTCTTATGCGTTCATAAAAGACGGAGTGCTTTGCATACCTACGGCGTTTTGTTCATACGGCGGCGAAGCGCTTGACAAAAAGACTCCGCTTTTAAGATCAATGGAAGCAATCAACGAACAAGCGATGAGAATTTTGAAACTCTTCGGAAACACCACGGCAAAATCGGTTAAGACGACGGTAGGCCCTGAGCAGGAATATTTCCTTATTCCTGAAGAACTTTACGACAAACGCAAAGACTTAATATTTACCGGCAGAACACTTTTCGGAGCAAGACCTCCTAAAGGTCAAGAAATGGAAGACCACTATTTCGGAGCTATCAAACCTAGGGTTCAAGCATATATGAAAGAACTTAACGACGAGCTTTGGAAGTTGGGCGTTCTTGCAAAAACGGAACATAACGAAGTCGCGCCGTCGCAACACGAACTTGCACCGATTTTTGCTACTACTAATATTGCAACCGACCACAACCAACTTACGATGGAAATCATGAAAAAAGTTGCAAAGCATCATAAACTTGTATGCCTTCTTCACGAAAAGCCTTTTGCGGGCGTAAACGGAAGCGGCAAACACAATAACTGGTCGCTTTCAACGGATACGGGCGTAAACTTGTTGGAACCGGGCGATACGCCTTACGACAACGCACAATTCCTTCTTTTTCTTTCAGCCGTAATTAAAGCAGTCGACGATTATCAAGATTTGCTCAGAATTTCGGCGGCTTCGGCGGGTAACGACCATAGGTTGGGGGCTAACGAAGCCCCGCCTGCCGTAGTATCTGTTTTCCTTGGCGAGGAGTTGGCGGAAATTCTCGACGCCATAGAAAAGGATACGTCTTACAGCAAGAAAGAAAAGGAGCAAATGAAAATCGGCGTTCACGTAATTCCAAAATTCCCTAAGGACACGACGGACAGAAACAGAACTTCACCGTTTGCTTTTACGGGAAACAAATTCGAATTCCGTATGGTCGGTTCTTCGATGTCTATAGCGGAAGCCAATATCACGCTTAACACGGCGGTTGCCAAATCGCTTAAAGAATTTGCTGACGTACTTGAAAAGAGTAAAGATTTTACGGAGTCGTTGCACGACCTTATAAAATCGACGATTGTAGAGCATAAACGCATTATTTTCAACGGAAACGGATATGACGACGATTGGCTTGCAGAAGCGGAGAAACGAGGACTTTTAAACTTGAAATCTACTCCTGAGTGTTTACCTTATATGATAAAAGACAAAAACGTAAAACTCTTTAAAGATTTCAAAGTGTTCTCTGAAACGGAACTTAAAGCAAGATACGAAATCGAACTTGAAAATTATTCGAAAACGATAAGAATCGAAGCCTTGACGATGACGGATATGGTTAACAAAGATATTCTTCCGTCAATCGAAAAGTATTTAGGCGAGATTGCAAAAACGGCGGACAGAAAGGCAAAACTTTCTATCGATTCAACTTATGAATTGACAAGACTTAAGAAGTTGTCCGCACTTCAAACCGCAATACTCGGCGGAGTAGAAAGTCTTGAAACGGCTCTTGCCGAAATCAATGAGAAATCAAGTCAGAAAGAAGCGGAGTATTATCACGACGTAGTATTCAAAAAAATGCAGGAACTCAGAGCAGTCGTCGACAGAGCGGAAATGCTCATGCCAAGTACGGTATGGCCGTATCCGACGTACGGCGATTTGCTTTTCGGAGTGCGTTAAAGGAGGCTAATATGGCTGGAGAAATAACGTTTGGAGTATGGCTCCTTATCGGAGCGGCAATAGTATTTTTTATGCAGTGCGGATTTGCAATGGTAGAGGCAGGCTTCACCAGAGCTAAAAACGCAGGCAACATCATAATGAAAAACCTTATGGACTTCTGTTTGGGAGCGATAGCGTATATGTTGCTCGGAGCGGGACTCCTTTTGGGAGAGGACGCCCTTGCAGGTCTTATAGGTATTCCGAACTACGGATATATCACAAACTTTGCAACGTACGATTGGAGCGGATTTGTATTTAACCTCGTGTTTTGTGCGACAGCGTCCACAATCGTTTCGGGTTCAATGGCAGAAAGAACTAAGTTTGTTTCCTACTGTATATATTCTGCAATAATCAGTCTTGTGATTTATCCTATCGAAGCTCACTGGGTATGGGGCGGCGGTTGGCTTGCAAAGTTAGGTTTCATCGATTTTGCGGGCAGTGCGGCAATACATATGGTAGGCGGCATAGCGGCTCTTATCGGTGCGATTATGGTAGGTCCGAGACTCGGTAAGTATACAAGAGACGCAAACGGAAAGGTGATAAAAGTAAACGCAATCATGGGACATTCTCTTCCGCTTGGTGCGTTGGGTTGCTTTATTCTCTGGTTCTGCTGGTACGGTTTCAACGGGGCGGCGGCAACGAGCGTTTCGCAGCTTGGACAGATATTCGCCACAACGACTATAGCGCCGGCTGTAGCAACCGTCACGTGTATGCTGTTTACGTGGATAAAGAACAAAAAACCGGACGTATCGATGTGTCTTAACGCAGCTCTTGCGGGACTGGTTGCCGTAACGGCAGGTTGTACGAACGTAGACGCAATAGGTTCGGTTATCATCGGAATAGTTTCAGGATTCCTTGTCGTAGGAGTGGTCGAATGGCTCGATCTTAAACTTCATATCGACGACCCGGTAGGCGCTGTAGCAGTACACTGCGCAAACGGTATATGGGGAACGATTGCCGCCGGACTTTTTGCAACGAACACAACGGCAGGCGGAGTTGACGGACCTATATACGCCTTAATTCACGGAACGAGCTTTGTAGAAGGACTTAAAGTTTTAGGCGTTCAGCTTGCAGGCGTAGTTGCTATAGCGGCATGGACGACGGCAACGATCACTTTAACGTTCTTTATCATCAAAAAGACAATCGGACTTAGAGTCACCAAAGACGAAGAAATCGTCGGACTTGACAGAACGGAACATGGATTGCCTTCGGCATACGCAGACTTCCCGGTTATTTCTCACGATTACGACGCGCTTCCTGTAGCGTTTGCCGACGTTATTCCTGAAGGACAGGGAACCGTTGTCAGCGACGTAGCCGTAAGCGTTGAAAGACGTGAAAGAACGGAAACGAGAAAAGAAGGCGAACCGAAATTCACCAAAGTCGAAATTATATGCCGTGAGAGAATGCTTGAATCTCTTAAAAACGCAATGTCGAAAATCGGCATAACCGGAATGACCGTTACGCACGTTATGGGTTGCGGAACGCAAAAGGGCAAACCGGAATTCTACCGTGGCGTAGAAGTCGAGCCGAGTTTGCTTCCGAAAGTTCAGGTTGAAATGGTAGTAAGCAAAGTGCCTGTCCGTGAAGTAATCGAAACGGCTAAGAAGGTATTGTATACAGGACATATCGGCGACGGAAAGATTTTCGTTTACGACGTTGAAAACGTAGTTAAAGTCAGAACGGGCGAAGAAGGTTACGACGCACTTCAAGACGTAGAATAAAGGAGAAGAATATGTGCTCTATAATGGGGTGTTTATCGGATAGGTTTTCCGAAGAAGAATTTAAGCAAGGCTTTCAAAAGACAGTTTCAAGAGGCCCTGACGATTGCAGAATAATCAAATTGCCGAAAGGATATTTAGGTTTCGAAAGGTTAGCGATAATGGGTTTAAGCCCTATGGGTATGCAACCGTTTGAAAAAGGCAAAAACGCATTGGTTTGCAACGGCGAAATATACGGGTTCAGGGCATTGAAAAAGGAACTCGAAAAAGACTATGAATTCAAGTCGGAATCGGACTGCGAAATACTTTTACCTATGTATGAAAAATACGGCCTCGACGTTTTTAAAAGGCTCGACGCAGAATTTGCCTTGATTTTATACGACGGCGAAAAGAATAAACTTATAGCAGCCCGTGACCCTATCGGAATAAGACCTCTGTTTTACGGGTACAGACAAGGCGATATAATCTTTGCCAGCGAAGCTAAAAACCTTGTAGGTCTTTGTAAAGAAATTATGCCTTTTCCGCCAGGACACTATTATGACGGTGATAAATTCGTCTGTTACAACGATATCGCACAAACCGACGGTTACGTCGGCGATGACGTAGAAACGGCGTGTTCCAAAATAAGAGTGCTTTTGACGGAAGGCATAAAAAAACGTCTCGATTCCGACGCCCCGTTAGGTTTTCTTCTTTCAGGAGGATTGGACAGTTCGCTCGTTTGCGCGGTTTCTAAAAAGCTACTTGGCAAACCGATTAAGACTTTTGCCATAGGTATGGACGTAGACGCAATCGATTTAAAATATGCAAGAAAGGTAGCCGAATATATAGGAAGCGAACATACGGAAGTCATTATTACTCGTGACGACGTAATAAAGGCACTTGAAACGGTAGTATCGATTTTAGGAACGTTCGATATAACGACGATAAGAGCGAGCATAGGCATGTATCTCGTGTGCAAATATATTCACGAAAACACGGACGTGAGAGTTTTATTGACAGGTGAAATTTCCGACGAATTGTTCGGATATAAATACACCGATTTCGCCCCGAATGCGGACGAGTTTCAAAAGGAGGCACAAAAACGTATACGTGAACTTTATATGTACGACGTTTTGCGTGCGGACCGCTGTATATCTGTAAACTCCATGGAAGCCAGAGTGCCGTTCGGTGATTTGGCGTTTGTGAAATACGTAATGAGCATAGACCCGGCAAGGAAGATGAACGTTTATAAAATAGGCAAATATCTTCTTCGGCACGCCTTTGAAGGAGAATTGCCGAAAGATATTCTTTATCGTGAAAAAGCCGCTTTCTCAGACGCTGTAGGACATTCTATGGTAGACGACATCAAAGAATATGCAGAGCAATTATATACCGACGCGGAATTTAAAGAAAAAGCCGAAAAGTACGACTATTGCAAACCGTTTACCAAAGAGTCGTTGCTTTACAGAGAGTTGTTTGAAAAATATTACGGCGGACAGTCGAAAATGATAAAAGACTTCTGGATGCCGAACAAGTCCTGGAAAGGTTGCGACGTTTCAGATCCGTCGGCAAGAGTGCTTTCAAACTACGGCGACAGCGGAAAATAGTCAGAGTTTTATTTTTACCACCGATTATGCGTATCGTGAACGTTTAAATACGTTAATAACCGGTCGGGAACTTCAATCAAATAGTAGCGTTTGTAAAAGGCGTAAGGCGTAACTTACGTCTTTTACTTTACAATATAACCGTTCAGATCGTTTTTTCGTCTTGCTTACGTTTGCACGTAAAAACGCAAGACTTGACGAAAACGATCAAATGGTGTATTTTAAAGCATATCTAATAATAGGTGAAAGATGTCTAAACAAAAAATAAGGTTTAACGAGCGGTTTATGGTCGGATATATACGCAACACTTTGCTTCCGATAGTGCTTTTCGGAGGCGTGAGCGGAGTGGTTTCCGGCATTGTAGTTTGGGGATTTAAGTGGTGTGCTAAATATCTCGAAAGCGAATCGGTTGCAATTTACGGTTGGTTCAGAACAAATCCTACGTTTATACCGTTGCTTTTTGCGGGACTTATAGTATTAGGTTTGTTTTCTGCTGTCATGAACAGAGCTGTTCCTGAATTAAGGACAAACAGCATATCCAATTCGGAAGGCGCAATGCGCGGAATGATACGTTATAAATGGGTGCAGACAATATTCGGCACTATGGCAAGCAGTTTCTTGTCGTATACGGGCGGTCTTGCTTTCGGAGCCGAAGGGCCGAGCATTCAGATAGGCAGCGCTATAGGTCAGGCAACAAACGATTTCGGGCATTTCATCGAAAAGGGAAGTCCGGCATGGGAAAGGTATAACGTAACAGGCGGAGCGGCGGCAGGTTTTGCAGTGGCGTTCGGAGCACCGCTATCGGGAATACTTTATACTCTCGAAGAGGCACATAAAAGGTTATCCCCGATGCTTTTAATGACGGCGGCTTCATCGGTGTTTTTTGCGACTATCGTCAGCAACACTCTGGGCGATTTGGTAGGTCAGGCGGATTATTTCATTCAGATAGGCGCGATATCGCTTATGCCTTATACGCTTTATTGGACGTTGCTTGTTATAGGCATTACGGCGGGAGCATTGGCGGCGGTTTTTAATACGGCTTTTGCAAAAGTAGGAGAATTTGTTCGCAATAAAATGACCAAAATACCCGTATGGGTAAGAATAGTCGGCATCTTTCTTCTGACAGGCGTTGTCGGATTGCTTTTCGTCGACGCAATAGGCGGCGGGCACAGAATCATTCAGGATATATTAGACAAAGATTTTACCTGGCAGGTGCTTTTAATTATGTTCTTTGTGCGTTTCGTCATGCTTCTTATCACGCCGAATTCGGGAGCAATGGGCGGTATGTTTGTTCCCGTATTGACAGTAGGAGCGTTGATCGGGGGATTGCTCGGCAAAGCGTTTATTGCTTTAGGACTTCCCGAGCAATATTATCAGACTATCGTACTTGTAACGATGACGACGTTTATGGGAGCGACAATGCGCGCCCCGTTGACGGCAATCGTTCTTGTCGTCGAGATGACGAACAGTTATTTCAGCAGCTTTCTTGCTACCGGCATAACCGTTATGATTGCTTATCTTATTGTCGAAGCGTTGAGAGTAGAGCCGCTATACGAAAAGGCGTTAATCGACTCTTACAGAAACACGTATAAAGGAAAACACAGGAAAGTGTTTGAATTTTCCGTCGTTGTTGAAAAAGGTTCGTTTGTAGAGGGCAGAAGCGTAAAAGATATCTTGTGGCCGTATGGTTGCACAATCGTAAACGTTATTAAAGTCGACGACGAAGGAAATAAGGTAGACACAACGGATAAAGCGGGCGAAAGGGTTATAAGGTCGGGACAGACTTATACAGTAAAAGCGTTCGTCTATGACGAGGCGAAAGCCATTGAAGAAATGGAATATCTGACTAAGAATTATTCGGTTAAAGAAACGGCGGAACTGTTGAGAAGACACGGAATCGGCGGAATCATTTTACGCAGAAAAAACAAAGATAGCAAAATAGAGTCGCCGGAACTTAAAAATACAGACGAAAAGGACTTGGAAGCTAAAAACGTTAACTCTCAAGGTGGAGATTTTAAAGCCGACTATTTACCTTCAGAAAACGCCGATTTAAAAAACAATTCTCTTGACGAAACGGACGAATTGCAAGATAATGTAAAAAAGGTTTCAAAAACCGATGAAAAAAGCGACGCCGTCGATGATAAGTAAAAGGCACGTTTTGCGGCAAATTCGAAACGGTAAAGGTGATAAACCATGAAAAAAAGCAGTGTTCTTATTGTTTTAGCAGCTTTGACGCTTTTGTGCGTCTTTATTGCAATTTCCGGTTGCAATAAAACGGTAGTTACGCCAAACGATAAACCCGCAACTAAATATCCTATGAATCAACTTCCGCCCGACGTATTAGAGCCGGAGAATTACAGCGGTGTTACGGATAATTTTGTAGACGGGTACAAAGTATTTATTTTTAAGTTTAACGATATAAATGCTGCCGGCGAACAAAAAATAAGATTGTCTGAAAATTTAATAGAAAAAAATTACGAAGTTTCTTATGACGGTGCCGTGTCGATTTACGAAAAAGACGGTGTTATAGTTAAATTGCGACAGAGCGTCGACGAAAAGGGAAGCGAACTTTACGTTTCGATTCCTTATGAATTCAGAGTCAAAAATCTTCCGACCGAAATAAGTTATTTGCCGCTTTTTGACGGCAAACTGTACAACTCTCCGGTTGTGACTAGTGCAGACGAATACGACGCATTTACAAACGTAACTTTAACTTTTTCATATTTTGATTTCGATTCGGAATCGACGTACGCTTTTTGTCGCTATCTCGAACTCGAAGGGTATGCTTTCGGTAAAACCGACGGAGATTTGAACGTAAAAATTGCGACTTATTCGGTTGACGGGCGATTTGAGGTTTCATACGTTATCGACGGCTTTTCAAGCGAGAGAGAATGGGACGATTTTGTCGCAACTTTAAAATCGATAAATTTTGAAAGAGGCGGAATGCAGCCTTTATCCTTGGACGTTGATTCTTACGCATGGATCAACGAATGGCTGAGTAAAGTCGGATATGAAGGAGCTTTGAACAAGATTGCAAGCGGTAAGATTACTTACGGTTACAGCGAAAATTCCGTTTTAAAAATTACCGATAAATGTACGGTAAAAGTCGAAGGAATACCTTTGGGAACGGCTATTTCGTACGTAACGAATTTAAGGAACAATTTGTCGTGGCAAGATTCGCTGTACGTTGATAACGAGGAGAAAACCGCTTGGACGTCCGTTGATAAGTCAAGCTCGTTTGAATGGTACGGAAAATGCGGCTTGCTTAGCGGAAAGTTCAGATATGAAGCCGTGAGCGAAACAAGCGGGAATTTCTTTATAGACTTAATATGCCTTGCCCCTATGCTTAGCGAAAAGGCAAAAGAGTTGGCTACGTCGTATACCATACGGTTTAAGGCAAACGCCGCTCCTGAGTTTACGGCGCAAGGAAAAGATTTTAGTTATAGTATCGTTCAGAACGGTGTAATAATCTACCGCTCGTCCGCTCCTATTTTTGCAGATCTTAACGACGAAGGCAGATATCAACTTTTTGCCGCTCACATATATATAGCAAAAGAATATAATCTTGCCAAAAAAGAAACCGCGAACTATCTGGGCAGAGAATGTACAGTGTATGAGACGATGATCGACGGAAAAACATGGAGATATTACGTTGACGACGAACTTGATTTGACTTTGAAGAAGGAAAGCGAAGAAAGCGGAACGACAACGACAGTTTTTGAAGTTACCGAACTTTCGTTTGAAAGTTAAAGAGATTATAAATCATTGCAGATACTCCCGATTCGGGAGTATTTTTTTACGAACTTTATAAAATACTGCCGTAAAGCGTTGACGGATTAAAACGAAAAAAGGTTGAACAAGATAAATACCCAAGTTTAAATTCGATAATATCAAAAGAAGAAAAATGTTTGAACAAGATAAATACTCAAGTTTAAATTTGATAATATCAAAATAAAGGGAAAAGGTTGAACAAGATAAATATATAAATTTAAATTCGACAATATCAAAAAAGGAAAAGGTTAAACAAGATAAATGCCTAAGTTTAAGTTCGACAATATCAAAACCGAATATTATCTAAGGTAAACGCATAATGCTTACAATTAAAAAAGGCAATTATAAAAGAATTCCGGGGTTAGGGGCGGTAGCAAAAATTCAATTTGTTTAAGCGTTAAGTAAACGCGGTTTGAATTTAAATTGAACGATAGTCTGAACGTGTTAAAATATAAAACAAGAACGGTTTGGGCGGCTGTATTTCGTGCGTAAAAAACTATAAAGAAAATAAAAAAAATGTAAAAAACACTTTACAACTTTATCGTAATAAAGTATTATTATAATAACGAAAAAAAGGAAATCATAACGTGACAGCGTTATGCCATACGCACTAAAAACGTTTTACGCAAACGGCGTCATTAATCGGCTAAAAGGAGACAGAATGGAAAATATCGACGGATTGACAGTGGAAGAAAGACTTTCTTTGACGCTTTCGGCACTTTACGAAAGCTACGGTTTCTTGCGATATAAAACAACCAAATTTGAAAAATACTCTTTGTATACCGAAAACGAAAATTTTTTGGGAACAGACAGAGTTATAACGTTTACAACCGACGGCGGAAAACTTCTTGCTTTAAGACCTGACGTTACGCTGTCTATCGTAAAAAATTCAGGCTTTTCAAACGGGGGTTGCGAAAAACTGTTTTATACCGAAAAAGTGTACCGCTATGACAAGGAGAGCAAATCGTTTAAAGAAATAAGTCAGGTGGGGGTAGAAACGTTGGGCGACGTGGACACTACAAGTATGGCGGAAGTCGTCGAACTTGCCCTTGAATCGTTGAAGAAATTGTCGTCTGATTTTGTGTTAGATTTAAGCAGCCTCGAATTTGTGACTCAGATGTACGACGCATACGAAATTTACGATGCGGAATTAAAAAAAGAGCTTTCAGACTGTCTTGAGAAAAAGAATAACGACGCAGTAGAAAAACTCTTAGTCGGCGGTAAAATTTCAAAAGACTTTGCGGACGCTTTTAAAGCAATGTTGAGTATAAGCGACGCTCCTGAAATTGCCTTGGAAAAAATCAAACCGCTTATCAAATCGCAAAGTATGCAAAGAGCGTACGATGAACTTAAGGCTTTAACCGACGCGCTTGCCGAAAGCGACTGTTACGGCGGACTCAGGATTGATTTTTCCGTTGTGAGCGATTGTCAATATTATAACGGCATAATGTTTAACGGATACGTTTTAGGAATGCCGAAAGCGGTATTAAAAGGCGGACGTTACGACGGTTTGGCAAAAAAAATGGATAAGGAAATAGGGGCGTTGGGTTTTGCTGTTTACGTAGGAGATTTGGCAAACGCCCATCATACTAAACAAAAACCTATGACTCTCGTTTTGTGCGGCGACGGAGAAGATTCGGATATTTTGAGAGAGGCGAACAAATTGAGAGAAAAAGGATTAATAGTCAGAGTGACTAAAACCGTGCCTGACGATATAAACGCGGATAAGATATTTAAATTTGAAAACGGCGAATTGAAGGAGATAAAATGATTAATATTGCGTTGCCTAAGGGGAGACTGGGCGAAAAAGTTTATGAAAAACTTGCAAAGGCAGGATACGGTTACGTCGACGACGCAGTCGACAGCAGAAAATTGATTTTTCAGTCTGCCGACGGTTCGGTATCGTATTTTTGGGTGAAGCCGAGCGACGTAGCTATATACGTCGAGAAAGGCGCAGCCGATATAGGCGTAGTCGGAAAGGACATACTTTTAGAATATTCTCCCGACGTATATGAAATTATGGATTTAAATATCGGCAAATGCAAAATGGCGGTTGCGGCAAAAAACGGATATAAAGACGATTCTTTGGTTACTTTGAAAGTAGCAACGAAATTTCCGAATATCGCAAAAGAGTATTATGAAAAACAAAACCGTGATATCGAACTCATAAAACTCAACGGTTCAATCGAACTTGCACCTATTCTTAAAATGAGCGACGTTATAGTGGATATAGTTGAAACGGGAACGACGCTCAAAGAAAACGACCTTTCGGTAATAGCGGACGTATGTCCGATTTCTACAAGGCTTATAGCAAATAAGGCAAGTTATAAATTCAAGAAGGAAGAAATAGACACGGTTAAGGAGAAATTGAAATGATAAAAATTTTCACCGAAAACGAAGTTGAAGAAATTTTCAAACGCAACGAAAGCCTGTCGGACAAATTTGACGAAACGGTAAAGCAAATTATTGAGGACGTAAAAGAGCGTAAAGACAAAGCCCTTTTAGATTTTGCGGTCAAATTCGACAAGGTGCGTTTAGATTCTCTTGAAGTCAGCGAAAAGGAAATCGAGGAGGCCGAATCGAAAATCGATCCGCTTGTAAAAGAAGCAATAAACGAAGCGGCGTCGAATATCGCCGAATTCCATAAAAGACAACTTGACGACGGATTTATGATGCAAAAAGAAGACGGTATAGTGTTGGGACAAAAAGTAGTTCCGCTTGAAAAGGTGGGAATTTACGTCCCGGGCGGAACGGCATGTTATCCGTCCACTGTGTTGATGAACGCAATTCCGGCAAAGATAGCGGGAGTTAAAAACATAATAATGACGACGCCGCCTAAGCAGGACGGAACGATTTTGCCCGAAGTGCTTTATGCGGCGAAAGTTGCCGGAGTAAACAAGATTTTTAAAACGGGAGGAGCGGGAGCGATAGCGGCGCTTGCTTACGGCACGGAAAGCATACCGTCGGTCGACAAAATAACCGGTCCCGGAAATATTTACGTTGCAACGGCAAAGAAGTTTGTTTTTGGAAAAGTCGCAA
>CAMGKS010000014.1 GCA_946056785.1 uncultured Clostridia bacterium | reverse complement strand
GCCGGTATCAATGCGTCCTGCATCCGGTGATAATTCACCTAATATCAATTTGAATTCGATACTGTGAGGACGGATTTTTTCAAGTTTCTGTCTCGCCTCTATTCGCAGTCCTTTTATTTCGGCATAATTTAATTCTTCGGGCAAAATTTTGTCTTCCAGACGTTTTTGTTCACTTATCGCCTTTTCCTGCTTTTTTAAATAGCCGTCATACTTTTTCTCGATGCAAAACGCTTCCAGAACTCTGTCGTCGTATTCCGTGCATAAGCCGAGTTCTTTAAGCCAGCTCGGTTGAAAATGCGGACGCTTTAAAACGTCAAACAAAGTCGCTCCGCCCGTATGCTCTTCTCCAAGACGTCTGAAAATCTCTTCTCTTATATCTTTTTTAAGCTGTTCGTCCTTTATAAGGTCAAGCTTTGCCATCTGTTCTTTTTTGCTATTTAGCCTCGCCATTCTCTCATCAGAGGCAAGTCCCAAATTGTACGACTTTTCCGTCAATCTTACGTCGGCGTTGTCCTGCCTTAAATAAATTCGGTGTTCCGCCCTTGCCGTCATCATTCTATAAGGCTCGTTAGTTCCCTTTGTAACGAGATCGTCAATCAGAACGCCGATATACGCTTCGTCTCTGTGCAAAATAAACGGTTCCTTTTTAAGCACGTACATTGCTGCGTTTATACCGGCTATAAGACCTTGCGCCGCAGCTTCTTCATAACCGCTACTTCCGTTTATCTGTCCGCCGGAATATAAGCCTTTGATTCTTTTTATTTTAAGTGAACTATCCAATTCCAACGGATTGATGCAATCATATTCTATTGCATAGGCATACTTTGCAAATCGACAGTTTTCAAGCCCCGGAACGGTTCGGTACATCTTCTCCTGAACGTCGTGCGGCAGTGAACTGCTCATGCCCTGAATATACATCTCATCGCTGTTCCTTCCCTCCGGTTCAACGAATATCTGATGCCTTTCTTTATCCTTAAACCGCATAACTTTATCTTCGATGGAAGGGCAATATCTTGGTCCTACGCCCTTTATGTCGCCGTTGTAAAGCGGAGACCTGTCTATGTTTTCTAAGATGATTTTATGCGTTTTTTCGTTCGTATAAGTAAGATAACAAGGTTCTACGTTTTCGATTTTGCCGTCCGTCATAAACGAAAAAGGCGTTACGTCCTCTCCGTTCTGAATTTCCATTTTATCAAAATCGATGCTGTCACGATAAATTCTTGCCGGCGTACCCGTTTTAAAGCGTCTTATATCTATACCGAGATTAATCAAACTGTCCGTCAATTTGTTTGCGGGCGGATAACCGCTCGGTCCCGACGATATACTGTGCGAACCCGTTATTATTCTTCCTTTAAGATATACGCCCGTGCAAAGCACAACGGCTTTTGCATTGTATCTTTCGCCGTTTATTATCGCTCCGACAACCTTTTCGCCATCGCTTAAAATTTCTTCCGCTTCGCCTTCTAACACAGTCAATTTTTTGTTAACGCCCAATATTGACAACTCGTCCATAACGTTTTTATGATAAACTGCTTTATCCGCCTGTCCTCTGAGCGAAAACACGGCAGGACCTTTTGCCGTATTGAGCATTTTTATTTGTAAAAGTGATTTATCGGCAAGAATACCCATCATTCCGCCCAATGCGTCGATTTCTCTGACAAGGTGCCCTTTTGCCGTTCCGCCGATAGCCGGATTGCACGGCATAAGCCCTATCGCGTCAACCGATAGGGTAACCATAACAGTATTCAATCCAAGTTTTGCCGTTGCCGCCGCCGCCTCTATTCCTGCGTGCCCGCCGCCAATGACTATTACATCACAATCCATATTCCGTTATTCTCGTTTTTTTGCTTTTGCCTTTTAAGGTTATTTGCCGACGCAAAAATTTTTGAATATTGCGTCGATTACATCTTCGCTTACGTTATTTCCGGTTATCTCTCCAAGACAACTCAACGCTTCTTTTAAATCTATTAATACGCAATCTATAGGAGCGGTTACGTCAACGCAATCTATCGCTTGTTTTGCTCTTATCAAAGCGGAAAGATGCCTTTTTGAAGTGATTATTTCTCCGCTTGTCGTCTCGCCCGAAAGAAAAAGTTTTACGACGTCTTTTAAAAGCTCGTCAACTCCCTCACCCGTTTTTGCAGAGATGAAATAATCTTTTCCGCTTTTCCCGAATTTTCTGCCCGATTTATCGCACTTATTATATACGTTAAAAACAGGCTTGCCGCTATCTTTAAACAGCGGTTTTCCTTTTAAAGTATCGTCAATTACGTTCAAAACCACGTCCGCGGTTTTTGCCGTCTCTTTTGATTTTTCAATACCGAATTTTTCCACAAGGTCATCGCTTTCTCTGATTCCCGCAGTATCAATAAAATTGATTTTAACGCCTTCGTATTCTGCAAAAACTTCGATTACGTCACGAGTAGTCCCTGCAACGTCCGTTACGATTGCTCTGTCTTTGCCAACAAGACGGTTTAAAAGGGACGACTTTCCCACGTTGGCTTCGCCTATCAAAGCTACGTCGATTCCTTCTTTTATTATTTTGCCCGTGCTTGCCGTGTTCTTCAGCTTTTCAAGACGATTGCCTACTGAATTTTTTATTTTAGGAATTTCCGGCAAAACCTCGTCTTCCATTTCTTCGGGATAGTCAAGACTTGCTTCGAGCGAAGAAATCAAATCGGTCAGTTCTCTTTCGAGACTCACCACCTCTTTGGCAAGGTATCCCTGCATAAGCCTGAAACCTGCTCTGAGCGACGCCGCACTGTCAGCGTTTATCATATCGATTATGCCTTCTGCGTCGGACAACATAAGTTTTCCGTTTAAAAAAGCTCTTTTAGTGAACTCTCCTCTTTCCGCCGGTACTGCTCCATACTTAACGCATTCGTTTACAACGCCCTCGAGCAATCTTATGCCGCCGTGCAACTGAAATTCCACCGTATCTTCCCCGGTAAAAGATTTAGGGGCTTTAAAATATACCATATATCCTTTATCGGAAAAATCGGATCCTTTGAAATATCCGAAATACATATAATTAGGTTTGACGTCCGATATAGAAAAAGACTCAGCCGTAAAGACCTTGCTAGCTATCGCCAGAGAGTCTTCTCCGCTAAGTCTGACTATACCTATAGCCCCTTTTCCCAAAGGGGTAGAAATTGCCGCTATCGTTTTCAAAGATTAAAAACCTCTTTTATATCCAAAACTCTTAAATTTAGGCATTCCTTTCTTTTTAAAATCGCCACCGTTTCCGTTTGACGATTGCGTGCGTACGTTTTTCGGAATTATTACGATATGACGGTTCGGTTCTTCGCCTTCGCTCGTTGTAGTTGCCTTAGCACTGTCTTGAAGAGCAGAATGTATAATGCGTCTTTCAAAAGGATTCATCGGTTCCAAAGATACCTTTTTACCCGTACGATACGCTTTTTCGGCAAGACGGTTTGCAAGAGTAATCAACGTAAGTTCTCTTTTTTCTCTGTAATTTCCCGTGTTGACTACTACCTTTTTAAACTGTTTGTTCTGATTCAAAACCGTCAAAGTAAGATATTGAATTGCGTCGAGAGTTTCCCCTCTGTAACCTATTGCAAGCGAAGCGTCGTCGCCTTCGATGTCGACGTAAATAACGCCGTCAACTTCGGTTACTATAGGTTCTGCTTTAATGTTCATTTTTTTAAGAAGTTCCTCGACGAACTTTTCGGTAAGTTCGACAGGAGTCGATTTCGTTGTCATTTTATTCCGCCTTCGCCCTTATTTTTCGGGCATACTGTTAAATTAAATTCATATTTTGTTAAATCGGCGTAAAACAACGCTTAACATAGACTTTGACGTTGTTTTCACAGCGTAAATTCCTTTGCATGCCGTTGCGACTAAGCTTTACGTCAAATTTTTATAGCAAACTAACGTCTTATTCCCATTTTCTTTTCTTTGCTTTTGTCAATAAGTTTTGCCGACATATTAAACAAAAGCTGGAATAAAATCGAATATAGGGTAGACACAAAAATGTATATGGTAAACGCAGCCGAATATAAAAGCGCAAATATACCCATCATAACAGGCATAATCCATTGCATCATTTTTGCCGACGCCTGACCTGCCTGAGCGTTAGGTTGCTTTCCTTGAGATTTTTGCATCATAAATTGCGACAAAATATTAAGGCCTATAGACAATAACGGGAATATCAAAAGACCGTTCCACGTACCGCCCTTGCCGTAACCGCCCGTACCAAGCACTTTGCCCATGACGGTTTCGTATTCGGTGATCATTACGCCTTCGATTTTTGCGCCCGACATTCCCGATTGTCCGGAAAAACTCTGATAATCAGGTACGGCGGACACCCAGCTGTCCTGAGCGAAAATATTCCATATCCACAAGAATTTCGGTCTTTCGTAATTTTCGAGAACTGCGGTTTGAGCAAGGTCTTTCGCCTTTGCTTCCGAACGTGCGTCACAGCCGTTTATAACGACAAGTTGATCGGAGGTGAAACTTTCAGTCTCGCCCGACAAAACCTTTTCTGCGTCGGCTTCTGAAAAACCTGCCGCCAAAAGCTCCGCTCTCATTGCGGTCTCATACTCTGCGTCGTGTTCTGAATAATACGTGTTTCTTGCCGATTGATAGACAAGAGCGTTCTGATATGAAACCATCTGTCTGAATCCGGCAAAAACGACAAAGAAAACCACCAACGTAATTATCGTCGGAAGGCATGCTCCCAAAGTCGAATACTTTTCTCTCTTGTAGATTGCCATTTGTTCTTGCTGATAACGTTGTTTGTCGTCACCGCATTTTTCGGCAAGTGCATCGAGTTGCGGTTTGATGCGTTCCATAATTTTGGCGTTCTTACGCATTATGTGCTTCTGCCAGAAATCAAACGGCGTCGTAATAAGTTTCAAAATGATAGTGAATACAACGACCGTCCAACCGAAATTTCCTATTCCGCTTTGAAGAATAATCAAAAATTTGGCAATAAAATGCGACGGTTCGCCGACCGCTTTCTGATTCGCCATATTGATTGTGTCGCTGTTGCTGTTACATGCCGTCAATACGCATAACGAACATAACACCAAAAGTGCAAGAAGATAAATTTTTATTCTTTTCTTTCGCTCTACGCTTAAATGAGCCATTTGCATTTTCCTCGATAATTTTCGGGAACCGGGTCAAAACCGCCACGGCTGAAAGGGTTACAACGCATCAACCTGCCCCATCCCATCAATACGCCTTTGATTGTCCCGTGTTTTTTGATTGCGTCATACATATACATCGAACAAGTCGGCGTATATATGCATTGATTTCCCGTAATGGGCGAAATCAGCAACTTATAAAGTTTCAATAAGAAAAAACAGATATATTTCATTTATCCACAATAAGCCCGGCTCTATCAAGAACGGAAATTAGTTCTTCACCGATTTCGGAACATTTCATTGTCGCCATACTTTCTTTGGGAATGATTACGTATGTATACCCGTGGTTTATTATGCCAAGATTAAGACGAAAGTTCTCTCTTAAATATCTTTTAATTCTGTTTCGGGTAACGCTGTTGCCGACGTGTTTACTGACAGATAGTCCGACCTTCAAACCTCTTGTAGACTTGACGTATCTGATGATAAGATTTTTGCCTCTTGCAAAAGAACCTTTTTTGTAAACGTATCGGAAAGCTCCGTTCGATTTAAGTCGATACTTCCGTTGCATTATTACGCCGTCAGTTTTGCTCTGCCTCTCGCCCTTCTTCTTGCCAAAACGTTTCTTCCGTTTTTAGTGCTCATTCTTTCTCTGAATCCATGAACCTTTTTAGCCTGACGCTTTTTAGGTTGATATGTTTGCTTCATTTATTGTACCTCCAATAGGATTGATTTTAATAATATCGCTTGCCTATTATATAGGAAAACCAAAATCTAGTCAAGCGTTTTACATTGCATCGGGCGCGTCGATGCCCAGAAGTCCCAGCCCCGTTGCAATGACGTTTTTCACGGCTTTCGTAAGCGTCAATCTCGCTTCTTTTTCCCCGTCTTTTGCCGTAACGATTTTATGGCATATATAAAATTTGTTGAATTTCTCCGCAAGATCAACGATATGTCTTGTCACAACGCACGGTTCTCTTGTTTCGGCTGCTTTCTTTACCGCGTCCGCAAAACCGATTACGCTTTTTGCAACGGCAATTCCTTCATCGTTTGCTATCCCGTTCAAGTCGATAAGAGAATAATCGACGTCTCCGCCTTTCTTTAAAACCGAACAGCATCTTGCATGTGTATATTGTACGTAAGGCGCCGTTTCTCCGTCAAAATTGAGAACTTTATCAAATGAAAAAGTGATGTCTTTTATACGGTTGTTCCAAAGCGCGGAAAATACAACCGCTCCTACTCCTACGCTTTCCGCCGTCTTTTCGACGTCTACGCCTTCCGTCTTTTTTTCTTCAATAATCGTTCTTGCCTTTTCAACGGCTTTATCGAGGACGTCGGACAACCATACGACTCTTCCGAGTCTGGTTTTCATCGCTCCGTCTTCAAGCGAAACCATGCCGAACGCGATATGCTCCATATCCTTTGCTTTTTCAAACCCCATCAATTCAAGGACTTTGAATAGCTGCTTGAAATGGAGATTTTGCTGATAAGCGACTACGTAAAGGCATTTATAAAAATCGTAAGTTTTGGCTCTGTAATAAGCTGCGGCAATATCTCTCGTTGCATACAAAGTCGCTCCGTCGCCCTTAACAAGAAGACAAGGCGGCATGTCGTATGCGTCAAGATTTACGACTTTAGCTCCTTCGCTTTCGACAAGCAACCCTTTTTCTTTTAATACGTCAAGGCAAGGTTGCATTTTGTCGTTATAAAAACTTTCGCCGTTGTAACTGTCGAATTTGATTTTCAAGCGGTCGTAAATTTTTGAAACTTCTTTAAGCGTTATTTCCTTAAACCATAGAAACAACTCGGTCGCTTCTTTATCTTTATCCTCTATCTTTTTAAACCAGGCTCTCGCTTCGTCGTCAAGTTTTGCGTCTTTTTCGGCTTCCTGATGATATTTTACGTAAAGTCGGTTAAGTTCCAATACGCCGCCTTTTAAAACTTCGTCTTTGTTTCCCCACTTTTTATATGCGACTATCATCTTGCCGAATTGAGTTCCCCAATCGCCTAAATGATTAATTCCGACTACGTCGTAACCTAAATGTTTGAATATGCGATACAACGCTCCGCCGATTACCGTTGTAGATAAATGTCCTATGTGAAACGGTTTTGCAATATTAACCGAACTGTAATCGATGCATATCGTTTTTCCTTTGCCCTCGTCGCTTAATGCCGGCTCTTCGTTTTTCGACAGCTCTACAAGTTGAGATAAAATCGCCTTTTCGTTTATTTTAAAATTTAAATATCCCCCGACGGCATTTACTTCGGTGACGCAATCGACTCCCGAAAAACCGTTTTTGATTTCTTCGGCAATCATTGTCGGAGATTTTCTCAACGCTTTTGCAAATTTAAAACACGGCAACGCCAAATCGCCCAAAGATACGTCTTTTGGGATTTCAAACATTTCTTGGATTTCAGCCGCCGTCACGCCGTCGATTTTTATGGCTTGTGCTATTTCTTTTTCAAACATAGTTATACCGTTTTGTTTATTTCCTCAATCAGTTTTAAAGCAAATGCGTCTCCGCTTTTCGCCGCTTTTTCAAGATACTCTTTCGCTTTGTCGAGATTGCGCTCGACGCCCTTTCCGTCTGCGTAATTAATTCCGACGTATATTTGTGCCCGTTCGTCTCCGCCGTCTGCCGCCGTTAAAAAATATTTCATTGCCGAATCGGAATCTTGCTGCGTTCCTTTTCCGTACATATAACATAAAGCGACTTCAACGTATGCTTTTTCGTTCCCGCCGTCTGCCGCCGCCTTAAACCATTTAAACGCAAGCTCGTCGCTAGGCTCTACGCTTTTTCCGCTTCTGTAAGCGTTGCCCAATTCTAGTTGAGCCTGTACGTCTCCCCCCTCGGCGGCTTGTTTAAGTTCGGTTGAACTTCCGTAAATATTCATTATATACCTCTTAACCTTTATTACACGTTAAAGCGGAACGTAACGACGTCGTTATCCTGCATGACGTAGTCTTTTCCTTCGGAACGGATTTTGCCCTTTTCTTTGGCACCTACGTAACCTTTGCAATCTAACAGAGTCTGATAATCTACAACTTCCGCTCTTATGAAACCTCTTTCAAAATCGCTGTGTATTTTCCCCGCCGCCTGAGGAGCTTTCGTTCCTTTGACTATCGTCCAGGCTCTCGTTTCCTTTTCGCCTGCGGTGAGATAACTTATAAGATTGAGAAGTTTATAACAAGCGGTGACCAATTTATCAAGTCCCGACTTTTCTATCCCGAGTTCTTCAAAAAATATCTGTTTTTCTTCGTCGGACATGTCTGCCATATCTTCTTCGAGTTTTGCGGATAAAACGATTACTTCGCTGCCTTCGTTTGCTGCATATTCCTTAACTTTTAAGACGTAATCGTTTTCTTTCGAAACTTCGTCTTCGCTTACGTTTGCGGCATAAATTACAGGCTTTGCCGTCAGCAAAAACATAGTTTTTAATATCTCTTTTTCGTCGTCGCTGGCAGGATAATTTCTTGCCGGTTTTCCGCTTTCCAAAAATGCGGTCAGTTTTTCGAGAAAATCGATTTCTTCTTGATACTTTTTATCTGCCTTTAAACCTATTCTGGCTTTTTGAAGGCGGCGGTCAATCATTTCGAGATCGGAAAATATCAATTCAAAATTTATTGTCTCTATATCTCTTAAAGGGTCTACGCTTCCGTCAACGTGCGTTATGTTTTCATCGTCGAAGCAACGGACGGTATGAACGATTGCGTCGCACTCTCTTATATGCGACAAAAATTTATTGCCCAACCCCTCGCCTTTCGACGCTCCTTTTACAAGTCCCGCTATATCGACGAATTCAAGTGTTGTCGGCGTGATTTTTTTGCTGTTAAAAAGCTCTCCGAGTTTTATTAGTCTTTCGTCGGGAACCGCCACGACTCCCACGTTCGGTTCTATTGTACAAAAAGGATAATTAGCTGCTTGCGCACCCGCTTTCGTTATTGCGTTGAACAAAGTACTTTTGCCCACGTTCGGCAATCCTACTACGCCTAATTTCATACTTACCTCAAAAAATATATAAATTCTTATTTTAATTTTTCCGCATAGGATATTATAAACGATTAAAGGAATTAAGTAAAACAAAAATGAGTATTTTTGAAGGATTGATTTACGGCCTTTTGCAAGGGCTTACGGAATTTTTGCCCGTTTCTTCAAGCGGACATCTTATTTTGCTTTCAAAATTCGGAATAGGAAAAAACGACCTTTTGTTTAACGTTCTGTTGCACGTTGGCACTCTTCTTGCCGTCGTTATTTGTTATCGTAAAACTTTATGGGATTTATTAAGACGTCCTTTTCAGAAAAAAACGTTATATCTTATCGTTGCAACGGTTCCTACTTGCATAATAGCGTTGCTGTTCAAAAAATTTATTCCTTTCGTTTTCGACGGGGCGGCACTTCCCTTCTGTTTTATGGTAACTTCTTTTATGCTTGCCTTAACGTGCATTATTAAACCGAAAGAAAAAGAATTGAATTTTTCAAGTTCGCTCATCTGCGGCATAGCTCAGGGAATTGCTACCATGCCGGGTATTTCAAGAAGCGGTATGACTATTTCCGCATTGTTGATTTCGGGAACGGACAAAAAAGAGGCTACCGAATTTTCCTTTTTGCTTTCCATTCCTATTATAATAGCCTCCGCCGTAACGGAAGGTATCGAAGCGTATCATTCGGGGGCGTCGCTTTTGCCGCTTCCTACGATACTTGGAGTCGTCACGGCTTTCATAAGCGGTCTCGTTTCAATTAAGTTTATGTTAAAACTTATAAAAAACAAATCGCTTTTGCCGTTTGCAATATACACGGGACTTCTTGCCATAGCCTTAATTGTAATAGGGTTTATAACGTGAAAAAACGTGAAAATTTAACAGCCGCAAGCGATTCCCTTTAACGGAGATTTTGTTTCACACCAAACGGATATAACTGCAAAACATATTATTGCAAAATGTTGTAAACGGATATAACCGCAAACAGATATATTTAAAAACAGATATGATTACCGCAAGCAGATATATTTATAAACAAATATAATTACCGCAAACGGTTATATTTTTAAACAGATACGACTAAATCGCAAACAAAAAAGGTTGAGGCAATGCTTCAACCTTTTTTATTAATCGATTAAATCAATCGGATTTTAAATTTTTTGCGTTTTATTGCTTTTAAATTTCGTTTACGCTTTAATTGTGTTTAGAGCCATTCTATTACGATTTAAAACGATTTAATTTAACGAATTTTACTCCTGCGTTTCGCTTTCGACGGCGGCGGTTTCTTCCTCGCCGATTTCGTCATCTTCTTCGTGCGGAGTCAACGCAATACTCATAATTTTGCAACCGTCGTCCAAACGCATTACTCTCACGCCCTGAGTATCTCTGCCGAACTTGGAAATTTCGTCTGCTTCCATTCTTATAATAATTCCGTTATCGGTAATCAGCATGACGTCCATATCTTCAGGCAAAATTTTCAGTCCGACCAATTTTCCCGTTTTATTGTTAAACGTGCCCGCCTTTACGCCTTTTCCGGCTCTACCCTGAACAGGATAATCTTTATATTCGCTTCTCTTGCCAAAGCCGTTTTCAGTTATCGTAAGAATTTCTTCGCCCTCTTTCAACACGGCTAAATCAACCACTTCTTCGCCGTCGGCAAGAGCGATACTCTTTACGCCCATCGCCGTTCGGCAAGTCGGTCTTACGTCGCTTTCTTTAAAGCGTATGCAATTTCCGTTTGTAGCTCCGACGAGAATTTCGTCATTACCGCTTGTGAACGTTGCTCCTATAAGTTCATCGCCTTCATTGAACGTAATTGCAATTTTGCCGTTCTTCTTTATCGATCTGTACTCTTCAAGAGTGGTTTTCTTGATAAGTCCCAGTTTTGTGCCTAAAAGCAAATAACCTTCTTGTCCTTCCGCAAACGGTAACATTGTCGTAACTTTTTCACCCGGATTGAGTTGCAACAAATTGACCATCGCTCTGCCTCTTGCCGTTCTCTGAGCTTCGGGAATTTCATACGCTTTAAGCGAAAATACCTTTCCGAAATTGGTGAAGAACAACAAATCGTCGTGCGTGTTTGTTATATACATACTTTCGACGAAATCTTCCTCTTTCGCCTTATGTCCGGTTATGCCTTTACCGCCCCTATGTTGACTCTTATATTCCGCAACCGGAAGTCTCTTTACGTATCCCGCATGAGTCAAAGTCACAACGACGTCCTCTTTTTCTATAAGGTCTGCTATGTCTATATCGCTGTAGTCGTAGCTGATTTCCGACTTTCTCGGCGACGCGTATTTAGTTCTGATTTCCGTCATTTCCTCGATTATGATTTCTTTTACGGCTTCCATCGAACCTAAAATACGTTTATACTCGGCAATCTCTTTATGCTTTTCGTCAAGCTCTTCTTCTATCTTTTCGACTTCGAGAGAAGTGAGTCTCTGGAGTTTCATTTCAAGTACGGCGTTTGCTTGCTTATCGCTCAATTCGAATCTCGACATAAGTTTGTCCATGGCGTCGTTTTTATCTTTCGACTGTTTGATAGTTTCGACAACTTCGTCGATGCTGGCTAACGCTATGGCAAGGCCTTCCAAAATATGAGCTCTTTCTTCCGCCTTTTCAAGGTCGAATTTCGTACGCCTTATAATTACGTCTTCCTGGTGAGCTATATAATTTTCAAGGACCTCTTTTAAATTGAGAATTTTAGGCGTTCCGTCGACAAGCGCAAGCAAATTGATACCGTGGCTGACCTGCATTTGCGTCTGCTTGAACAACGTATTGAGCACTACCTGCGCGTTTGCGTCTTTCTTCGTTTCGATAACGATACGCATACCCGTTCTGTCAGTTTCTTCGTTTACGTCGGCTATCCCTTCGATTCGTTTATCCCTTACCTGATCGGCGATGTTTTCAATCAGTCTCGCTTTGTTAACCTGATAAGGAATTTCGGTAACTATAATTCTGCTTTTACCGCTAGGCAATTCTTCGATTTCCGTTTTCGAACGGATAATGACTGAGCCTTTGCCCGTTCTGTACGCCTGACGTATACCGCCTCTGCCAAGCACTATTGCTCCCGTAGGATAGTCAGGGGCAGGAACGTATTCTATAAGCTCGTCGACCGTCATCTCCGGATTTCTCATCAACGCTATGGTTGCGTTGATTACTTCTCCGAGATTGTGCGGCGGAATATTCGTTGCCATACCGACGGCGATACCGTCGGAACCGTTTACAAGAAGATTTGGGAATCGTGCCGGTAAAACGACCGGTTGCATTCTCGTGTCGTCAAAGTTTGGGTACATATCAACCGTTTCTTTATCGATATCCCTGATCATTTCCGAAGCGATTTTACTGAGTCTTGCTTCTGTATAACGATATGCGGCGGCTGGGTCACCGTCGACCGAACCGAAGTTTCCGTGCCCGTCTACAAGAGGACAACCTATCGAGAAATCTTGTGCAAGCCTAACGAGTGCGTCGTAAACCGAGATGTCGCCGTGCGGATGGTATTTACCCAAAACGTCGCCTACAATAAGAGCACATTTTCTGAAAGGCTTGTCGTTTGTAAGGTTAAGCTCGTTCATCGAATAAAGAATTCTTCTGTGTACCGGCTTTAAGCCGTCTCTTACGTCGGGTATCGCTCTCGATACGTTTACTGCCATTGCATACGCAATAAACGACTTTTTAAGCTCTCCGTCTATTTCTACCTGTTTGACGTTGGATTTTTCCAAATCTTGAATATAGTTTCTTTCTTTTTCCTGCTTTGCCATAAATCCTCCTAAACGTCAAGCTCTTCTACGAGTTTTGCGTTCTCTTCGATGAACTGTCTACGAACTTCTGCGTTTTCGCCCATTAAAGTGCTGATGATGTTTTCGGCTTCTATTGCGTCTTCCATCGTGACTTTAAGCAAAGTTCTGGTTGAAGGGTCCATCGTAGTTTCCCAAAGCTGGTCGGCATTCATTTCGCCTAAACCTTTATATCTTTGCGTATCCCACTTTACGTTCTTTTCTTTCAATTCGTCCGTGTACGCTTTTAACGAGTCGTCGTCGTAAAAATATTTTTCCGTCTTATTTGTCTTTACTTTGTAAAGCGGCGGTTGAGCAATATAAACGTGACCGTTTTCAATGAGCGGACGCATAAACCTGAAAAAGAACGTGAGCATTAAAATTCTTATGTGCGAACCGTCGACGTCGGCATCGGTCATACAAATGATGCGGTTGTAACGCAGTTTAGATTCGTCGTATTCCTGATGAATTCCGCAACCGAATGCCGTGATCATCGCTTTTATTTCTTCGTTTTCAAGGACTCTGTGCAATCTCGCTTTTTCCACGTTCAAAATCTTGCCCCTTAGCGGTAAAATAGCCTGAAAACGTCTGTCTCTGCCCTGTTTTGCCGTGCCGCCTGCACTGTCGCCCTCGACAAGATAAATTTCGCAATATTGTGATTCCTTATCGGTACAGTCTGCAAGTTTGCCCGGAAGAGTCGTGGTTTCGAGAGGGCTTTTTCTTCTTGCCAACTCTCTTGCGTTTCTTGCAGCCTCTCTTGCTCTCTGTGCGGTAATGGTTTTCATAATAAGCTCTTTTGCTTCTTTCGGGTGTTCTTCGAGATACGTTCCGAAACCGTCCATTATCGCTTTGGATACAATTGTTCTTACGGCGCTGTTTCCGAGTTTTGTTTTCGTTTGTCCTTCGAACTGCGGATTTGCAAGTTTTACGGATATAACTGCCGTTATGCCTTCTCTCGTGTCCTCGCCGCTGAGTTTGTCGCTGTCTTTTAAAATGCCCTGCTTTTTGCCGTAGTCGTTTATGCACTTTGCCAAAGCGGCTTTAAAACCTTCAAGGTGTGTTCCACCTTCTTCGGTATTTATGTTATTTGCAAAAGTAAGAACCGTTTCGGTGTAACTGTCGTTATATTGAAATGCGATTTCCGCTTCATAACTTTCGCTGACGCCTTTCGTTTCTTCGTTATAGCTCTTATCGAAATAAATTACTTCAGGGAAAACCGTTTCTTTGTTTTTATTTAAACTTTCTACAAAAGAAACGATGCCGCCCTCATAACAAAACATTTCGGCTTTCGGCGGGTCTAGTCTGTTATCTACCAGCTGAATCTTTAAACCTTTGTTCAGGTATGCAAGTTCACGCAATCTGGATTTCAACGTGTCGAAATTGAATTCGAGCGTTTCGAATATTTCGCCGTCAGGATAAAAGGTAATCGTCGTTCCCGTCTCGGTAGTGTCTCCTACAACTTGAAGATCTCTTTGCGGAATACCTCTGTTGAAAATCTGTTTATGTATTTTTCCGTTTTGTCTGACTTCGACTTCGAGCCATTCTGAAAGAGCGTTAACACACGAAACGCCGACGCCGTGGAGACCGCCCGAAACTTTATATCCGCCACTGCCGAACTTTCCGCCTGCGTGCAATTTCGTCAAAACGACTTCAACCGCCGATTTTCCTTCGCCTTTTATGATTCCGGTTGGAATTCCTCGTCCGTTATCTGTAACTCTTATTGCCCCTTCAGCCGTTATTTCCACGGTGATAAGCGTGCAATATCCGGCGAGTGCCTCGTCGATACTGTTGTCTACGACTTCCGTAACAAGATGATGTAAGCCTCTCACGTCCGTTGAACCGATATACATTCCCGGTCTTTTACGGACAGGTTCAAGTCCTTCGAGAACTTGTATGTCCGACTCATTGTAGCTGTGTTCTACTCCGCTCATTTATGCCTCCGTTTATTTTCCCCATAGGGTTATTCTAAAA
>CAMGKS010000013.1 GCA_946056785.1 uncultured Clostridia bacterium | reverse complement strand
GATCTATTATTTTTTTAATTTCGTTTTTTTAAACCTCTTTTGTTATTAAACCCTTTATTTTTGAGAAATTAAAAATTTCCTTTATATTTGTATTGAAAGTTTACAAGTAAAATAGTACAATATAAGAAATTTAAACAAGATTTAAACGGTAAGTTTTCAGACGTTTAGAAACGATTTAGGGGTAATTATGAAAAAATTTTTATGCGTTATTTTAATAATAGCTTTGATTGCAACGGCAATGCTTTGCTTTACTGCATGCAATTCAAAGGCGGAAGAAACAGCAATAATAGTGCTTCCGGGACTTTTAGCAAGCGGATTATACGACGGCGAAACGGGAAATCCCGTTTGGGACCCGTTTACCAGCGAAAACATTTTCATCGATATGTTCATAAATCACGGCTCGCTCGATATAAGTTCTATCGATAACCAAACGGTAAACGACGCTCTGAACGTCGTTAAAGCCATAGTGAACAACGACCCGAAATCTATGACGGCACTAATGGCAATGGATAGCAATGGAGTGCCTTTATACGATTCGCTTGTACCCGCAGACGAATCATTTAACAATCCTTCAAGACTTTATTACGGAGCGTTAGGAAACTGCAAACAATTATACGACGCATTACAACACCGATACGGCGACGTCGCTCAGATAAAAATGTTCAATTACGATTGGCGAATAAGCAATGAAACTAACGCGCGTCTCCTTGAAAATTTTATAAATAAAAACGGCTACAAAAACGTATATTTCGTTTCTCACTCAATGGGCGGGCAGCTTGCAAGTTGCTACGTTGCAAGAAGCGAAAGCAATCTTAACAAAGTAAAAGGTTTCGTTTCTTTGGATACGCCTTTCTATGGGGCAATTTCCGCACTCAGCATTATCGAAGACCGTGAAGGAATGATCGATTCATTGGTAAACGTGTTGAAAGATATGAACAACGGACTCATCGATACGTATTTAAAAAACATGCTCAAAGTCTCAGGTTCGGACAGAAACGCAATCTATACTAAATTTAAGAATATCTGTTTAAACCGCTTTATGCCTATGTTTAATTTCGATACGCTTATCGAACTTTTGCCTTCCAAACAGCTTATCGATACTCCGCAATATACTATGAAGTGGGATTACCTTGATACGAAAAGCGTAACCGGCTTTATAAAAATCAACGGCGAATACATAACCGACGGCGATGAAATTCTTGAATTTTACAAATCGAGACCGTGGGCATATACGGTAGATTCCGATGGAAATCCGGGCGAACTCAGAGACGCAGTAAAACGCCTTGAAAGTTATTGGAACAATCTTGACAGCTCGTTAAAAGTCGATACGCTTTACGTAACCGCAATAGGCTATGACACTCAAGACACCGTTTGCTATGAAGCTCCGTTAGATTCCGAAGGCAAGCCGATTTATAAGGACGCAGTAATGATTGGCACGGAAACTCAAAAACAAGGGGACAACACCGTTCTACTCTACTCCGGAACGTGCGGACTCAGTGCCGATTCGGAAAACGTATTGATAATAACAAACGGCGACCATTTCGACCCGGCGTTTCAATTTAATTACTTTTCGTCAAAAGGCGTGTTTAAATGGCTTGACAAACGTCTGTTTTAATTCATTATAAACTTTGAAAATTAATATGAAATTTTAAAAGGGCGACTTTGTCGCCCTTTTAAATTAAAATCTGCAACCGCAATAATTTTGGCGGTACAATCCAAACTTTTTACTTAATTCTATCGATTTCAAAAAACCGTTTTTCTTTTTAAAATCAGTAGGAAGATATTTTGCGTCCGTTTCCGCTCCCAAACGCAGTCCCGTTTCATTTATGAATTCCGCATTCTTATGCGGACTTACCGTAAGAGTCGTAGCAAAATAATCAAACCCATCGGACATTTCCGCCGTCTTTAAAAGCCTGTATTCTATGCATTTTTGACAACGCGCTCCCCCCTCCGGAAAGTTTTCAAGTCCTTTAACCGTTAAACGGAATTCGTCTTCGAATCCTCCGACAATTATTTTCTTTACGTCTGAAAAATTGTCAAGTAAAGCGTTAAACGCCTCTAACCTTAAATCGTATTCACTTTTCGGCATAATGTTAGGATTGAAAAACAGTGCCGTTATCGTAAAATAGTTATGTAAATAGTCGATACAGTAGCTGGCACACGGTCCGCAACAACAATGCAGAAGAAGCGACGGCTTTTTTCCATCGCTTTGCAATCTGTTTATCAATTCGTCTAAATCTTTCTGAGCGTTCATCTGCACAAATTCTCGTTATATTTAAAAATTGCATCGTTTACTTTCTGATTGAAATTGCCTTTTTTTGAAGTAGCAAAATCGACCATAAAAATAGGCATGGCTTCAAGCCAAGCGTTGAAATTTGAATTTTCCAATAGTTTCAAATTATAATCGTCGGCTATATTCAACAGCGACCAACCGAATATCGCATTAAATATTCCGTCGGCTTGAAAAGAATGTTGAGTCTGGTTTATTCTTAATTTCCCGTCATACTCTGTCGTAGAATTTAATAAAGCCGTCTCATTGTCAATTTCTTTTATGAGTTTTTTAGAGTTGCAAGTCGGATGCCAAAGCGATCTTACGTCGTTTTCTCTGTCATAAAAATATTTTTTATACGTCGAATCTATATCTTTAAATCCGTAATCGTAATCTTCACAGTTAAACAGCATAACCAAACCTGTTTTGCCGCCGTTGCATACGTCGTTATATCTCAAAGAATCGATTGGCTTCTCGCTTGCATAATACGGTACGTAATCATAGAGCGATTTTCCTTCTACCGTTACGGTTGATAGATAATCAAAAAAGGCGTTTACGCTCAATCCGCCATAATATACGTGCTGAAAATCGAGAATTATCACTTCTCCGTCGTTTTGCGACGAAAATTGTAAAATTTGCTTAATATAATCGTCCAACTTACCCGAAAGTCTGCCGTGCTTTGTCCACCACTCCCCATTATAAAGCGACGCTCTGATATCAAAATAACGCACTCCGAGACTAAGTTGCCCTAAAGCGTCGGCTTCTTGCGTAACCGAATATCTTACAAACAAACCTTTTGTCATTGCGGCAAAAACTTTATTTCCCATTATTCCGCTGTTTGCAGGGTCAATTGCAGATGACGAAGTAATTTTATCGCTGAATGAATCATGGGAACCAAGCATTGCAATTTCGTTTATTTTAGGATTTTTAAGAGAAATATTCGGCACGCTTGAAATTACGTCGTTGTAGTCGCCAACAAGATACCCTTTTTCGTTTGAAAAGGAATCTGACAAAAGCAATACGCTTAAAAGGATAAAAACGATCGCAAAAACTACGCACACGATAATCAGATTTTTAAGTTTTTTGTGAAGATAAATTTTTGCCACAATAAATCCTCCGCTTAGTTAAATTATAAATTAAGTTTGCAATTTTGTCTACCCATGCCGAAAAAATGTATCAATAAATAAAAAAGGCCTGTTTCCAAGCCTTTTTATCCTTTTGATTTTGCCGCAATTTTATCTAACACAAAATAACGTGTTAACTTGCAGTCAAAACAGTATGCAAGAATCTGAAATCAAACTACTTATAAAACGTTAAATACGTTTATGAGACAACTATGTTGCAATCGTTATAAGGTTAAATATTGATTGTAAATTTATATTTAACGTTTATATCGGATAACGATTTATAGAATAGTTATTCTTGCTTTTCGTCTTTATTTTCTGAAACTTTGCCTTCTTTTAATGCTTCGGCATTTTCTTCAAATTCGACTTTGCCGCCTTTTGAATTGAAATATTCAATCATGTTATTGTCAAAGTCAGCGTCGAGTTTAACCAAAACTTCTTCTTCAGTCAACTCGCTTATTCCCGTTTTCTGAACCTTTTTCTTGTTTATCGCATTTTCAATGACTTTTTGAATTTCGACGATAGGCACGATTGCAAACGCACAAGCGATACAGATAACCCAATCTACCGCCGTAATTTGCGTTGTACCGAAAATTTCAATTTCGCCCGGAATCCAGCTATCGATATTGACAGCCAAAACCATAAGCACGACTCCGATGATAAACGAAATATTCATCATTTTGTTCTTGAACAACTTCTTGTTGAAAATCGTATGTGTTTGCGAACGCATATTATAAGCGTGGAAAAGCTGAATAAAGCTAAGCGTTATAAATGCCATCGTCATACCTTCTTTATGATCTAATGCGGCATGAGCACCTTCCATAACGTAGCTACCTATGCAATATGCAAGCATAACAAGAGCCGTCTGCATTATACCTTGAATCAATATGTTTCTGCCAATCGTACCGGAGAACATACTTTTACCCGTTTTTCTCGGCGGATAATTCATAATGTCTTTTTCGGCAGGCTCCATACCGAGAGCGAGTGCAGGAAGCGAATCTGTAACCAGGTTGACCCACAAAATCATAACCGGCGTCAGAAATTCTACTCCGCCCGGCACGCCGATTGAAAGAAATACGGTTGCTATAAACAAGCACAATACTTCGGCAATATTTGCACTTAACAAAAACTGTATGGCTTTTGTTATATTGCTATAAACTTTTCTGCCTTCCTCGACTGCGGCTATAATGGTAGCAAAGTTGTCGTCGGCAAGAACCATATCGGCGGCGCCTTTTGAAACGTCCGTTCCCGTAATTCCCATACCGATGCCGATATCCGCAGTTTTAATCGACGGAGCGTCATTAACGCCGTCGCCCGTCATTGCACAAATTTTCTTGAACGATTTAAACGCTTTAACGATTCTTACTTTATTTTCAGGTGAAACTCTTGCAAAAACACGATATTTATGAAGATTCTTATGGAATTCTTCATCGGAAAGTTTGTCGAGTTCGGCGCCTGTAATAACCCAATCGCCTTTACGCAAAATACCTATTTGTTCGGCTATAGCACTTGCCGTGTCAATATGGTCGCCCGTTATCATAATCGGACGCATACCTGCACGCTTACATACTTTTACGGCTTCTTTAACCTCAGGACGCGGCGGATCAATCATGCCGACTAAGCCGACGAAAATCATATCGCTTTCTAAACCGTCAAGCTCTAATTTGTCCTTTTTGAACGCAACAGCCAAAACTCTCAACGCTTTATGAGCCATAGCGCTGTTTGCGGCTTTGATATTTTTAACGTCGTCTGAAGTAATTTTTCTGACTTTATCGCCGTCGAGTATTTCAGTGCATTTTTCAATCAATATATCAGGAGCACCCTTTATAAAAGCTACTTTTCCGTCCTTTGTTTCGTGAACCGTGGACATAAGTTTTCTTTTACTGTCAAAAGGAATTTCCCCGACTCTCGGATTAGATTTAATCAAATCTTCACTGTCATATCCTATAAGTCTGGCATAAGCTACCAACGCAGTTTCGGTAGGGTCGCCGTGAAGTTTACCGTCGCTGAATACCGTATCGTTGCAAAGCGTCATACCCTTTACCAACGTATCCACCGAAAAATCGTCTTTTTTATTTTCATTATCAACTTCATAGCTTCCTGCCGACGTAGTATAAAGACCTTTTACCGTCATCTGGTTAAGCGTCAAGGTACCCGTCTTATCGGAACAAATAACTTCGCAGCATCCGAGAGTTTCAACGGCAGGCAAATTTCTAATTATTGCCCGCTTTTCGCTCATTCTTTGAACGCCGATTGCAAGAACTATGGTAACGACAGCCGGCAGACCTTCAGGAATTGCCGCAACGGCAATAGCGACTGCCGTCATAAACGAACCGATTATCGTATCAGCCATACCGGTCGTTCCGCCGATGTTCATGCACACCTTTGCAATAAATATAACCGCAGCAATAGCAAGAACGATTACGGAAAGAACCTTTGCCGTTTTTGCAAGTTGTACTTGCAACGGAGTCTGCTCGTCCTCGTGCTCGCCGAGCATCTTTGCTATTTTACCTACTTCCGTATTCATTCCCGTTCCGACGACAACGCCTTTGCCTCTGCCGTAAGATACTATGCCGGAACTGTATACCATGTTCTTTCTGTCGCCGAGCGGTGCCTCTTCGTCGCAAATAGCTTCGGCGTCTTTTTCACTAGGAACAGACTCTCCCGTAAGTGCCGATTCTTCGACTTTAAGCGACATAGCTTCGATAAGTCGCATATCGGCAGGCACTATATCTCCCGCTTCGAGAACCACCAAATCGCCGACTACAAGTTCTTCCGACTTAATTTTAACCATTTCGCCGTCACGAATTACCTTGCAGAAAGGCTTATTCATATTCTTTAAAGCGTCGAGCGCCGCCTCGGCTTTTGCTTCCTGCGTTACGCCGATAATAGCATTTACGATTACGATAACCAAAATCAAACCTGAATCGATTAAATCGTAATAATTCTTTTCTACAACGGAAATAACTGCGGAAACGACAGCGGCACAAAGCAACACTATTATCATTGCGTCTTTAAACTGTTCCAGAAACTTTACGAAAATACTTTTTTTCTTTCCCTGGTCAAGTTCGTTTTTGCCGTTTGCGGCAAGCCTTTCGGCAGCTTCCGCCGAAGTTAGTCCTTTTTCCTCCGACGTTTTGACTTCATCGATAACGCTTTTGAAGTCATTGCTAAAAAACTTCATCATTTTCCTCCTATCAGCTTTCTGTCTGTCCGTCACGAACGGCTATCATAGATTTGACTTTCATAAGTCTTATGGTTGCGCTTCTTTCGTTTTCGTCAAGCTTCATGGTTATATACTTTATAGTTTCTTCAAGTTGCGGAATCATAACGTATTCGAGAGCGTTTACTCTGCGTTTATTCTTTTCGATTTCGTCGGCAAGCATATTGCACGTTTTTTCGATTTCGGCAAGTCTTAACATTTTTCCAAGTAATCCGCTAAGCGTTGAAATCGACAAATCAAGTTCGCTTGTTACGCTTGCGAACGAATAAGGATACAACTCTTTCGTGCCGCTTTCCACTGCCGTAAAAGACGGTACGTTGACGCTCATGACGTTGACCGTAGACGTTTCGAGTTCGGCTTTAACGCTCGGTAAAGCTATAGCTTCTTCGATAGCGGCGTCGGAAGAAACCGCACGTGCAAGCATAAAGTCTTTCAATGCAAAAGACAATTCCTTTTCGACTTCCTGCCTCAAAGCACGGTTTTCACGGACGTAAATCATAAAACGCCTTATCATTTCGTCTGATTTATCTTTCAACAACTTGTGTCCCCTGACGGCGGTTTTAAGACGTAATTTAAGTCGTCTTAATTCCATACGCGTCGGGTTGACGTTCATAATAGACATAATAAACCTCTGACAATAATAACTCGAGTATTATTGCTTTAAATACTTTTCAATGTATGAATCTCTTATACGTTTAAGTTCGCTCTTAGGCAAAAGACCTAAGAGTTTCCAGCCGAGATTTAAAGTTTCTTCAATAGTGCGGTTTGTATAAAAACCTTGCGATACGTATTGATTTTCAAATTCCTCGGCAAAATGTGCGTATTTTTTATCTACTTCCGATAATGCCGATTCGCCGAGAATCGAACTGAGTTCTTTTGCTTGCTTACCTGCGGCATACGCCGAGAAAAGCTGGTTCATAGTGTCGGCATGGTCCTCACGAGTCTTGCCCGCGCCTATACCCTTATCTTTAAGACGGCTAAGCGACGGCATAACGTCTATCGGCGGAGTCAAACCTTTCTTATGCAATTCACGGCTAAGAATAATCTGTCCTTCGGTTATATATCCCGTAAGGTCCGGAATCGGGTGCGTCTTATCGTCTTCAGGCATCGTAAGAATAGGAATCTGAGTGATAGAACCTTTCTTGCCTACGATACGGCCGGCACGTTCATATATCGTTGCCAAGTCGGTGTAAAGATATCCCGGATATCCGCGACGACCCGGAACTTCTTTTCTTGCCGCAGAAACTTCACGAAGCGCTTCGGCATAGTTTGTAATATCCGTCGTAATAACTAAAACGTGCATATCCTTTTCAAAAGCAAGATATTCAGCTGCCGTAAGTGCCATACGAGGCGTTGCGATACGTTCGATAGCCGGGTCGTTAGCAAGGTTAATGAACATAACCGCACGTTCGATAGCGCCCGTTTTTCTGAAATCGGAAATGAAATAGTTCGCTTCTTCAAACGTTATTCCGACAGCTGCAAACACAACTGCGAATTTTGCGTCCGAACCGATAACTCTTGCCTGACGTGCAATTTGAGCTGCAAGTTCTGCATGCGGAAGTCCGGACATAGAGAACACAGGAAGTTTCTGTCCTCTTACAAGCGTATTAAGTCCGTCAATAGCACTGATACCCGTTTGTATAAACTCGTTAGGATAGTCACGGGCAACAGGGTTGATAGCCTGACCGTTGATATTCATTTTCATTTCAGGAATAATCGGAGCTCCGCCGTCTTTCGGACGACCCATACCGTCAAAAACACGACCAAGCATTTCTTCGGATACGGCAAGCTCAACGCTCTTACCCAAAAATCTTGCCTTAGCGGTGGATATTTTTATACCTTGCGACGGCTCGAACAACTGAACAAGAGCTTTGTCACGGTTGATTTCCAAAACTTTGCCGCTTCTGATTTCCCCGTTTTCCTGTCTTATTTCAACAAGTTCTTCATACTTTACGCCTTCGACGCCTTCGACAAGCATCAAAGGTCCAACTACTTCTCGAATTGTTTTATATTCTTTCAGCATTATAATTCTCCTTCACCGTCTAAACCTACGATTTCCTTTTTCAACTCATCGATAAGTCCGTCAAAAGACGATATTTCGTTTTCAGGAATGTATTTGGCTCTGCCGATTTTCTCTCTTATAGGAAGTGCTAAAATGTCGTCGAGTTCAACGCCTTTGGCAAGAGCTTCCCTTGACAATTTGTCGTTTTCGACAATCAGTTTCAACATTTTATATTGTTTTTTGAGCGAAGCATAAGTATCTACTTCGTGGAAAGCGTTTTGGTGGAGATAGTCCTCTCTTATAGACTTTGCAGTCTCCATGGTAAGTCTGTCGACAGGTGACAATGCGTCCATACCGACAAGACGAACTATTTCATCGAGCGACGCTTCTTCTTGCAAGATTCTCATAGCGTCCGTTCTTAAAGTTACCCACTCTTCATCGACGTTATCCGAATACCAATCTCCCAATTTTTCCGCATAAAGCGAATAACTTGTAAGCCAGTCTACGGCAGGGAAATGACGCTTATAAGCAAGTGCCGCACTAAGTCCCCAGAATACTTTTACTATACGGAGAGTACTTTGCGAAACAGGTTCGGACAAGTCGCCGCCCGGAGGAGAAACCGCACCGATAGCCGTAATAGAACCTTCTTTGTTCTCTTTGCCCAAAACTTTTACAAGTCCCGCTCTTTCATAGAACTCGGCAAGTCTCGAAGAAAGATATGCAGGATAGCCTTCTTCACCCGGCATTTCTTCAAGACGGCCGCTCATTTCTCTCAATGCTTCCGCCCAACGTGATGTTGAGTCAGCCATGATAGCAACGTTATATCCCATATCTCTGAAATATTCGGCAATCGTAATACCGGTATAAATCGAAGCTTCACGAGCGGCAACCGGCATATCCGAGGTATTTGCGATAAGAACGGTACGTTTCATAAGCGGTTGTCCGCTTCGAGGATCAACAAGTTCAGGGAATTCATTAAGAACGTCCGTCATCTCGTTTCCGCGTTCTCCGCAACCGACATAAACTATGATGTCGGCGTCTGCCCACTTTGCGAGCTGATGTTGTACAACGGTTTTACCGCTTCCGAAAGGACCGGGAACAGCTGCGACGCCGCCTTTAGCTATAGGGAAAAGAGTGTCTATAACTCGTTGCCCAGTTACAAGCGGTTTTACAGGCGACAACTTTTCAGCATACGGTCTGCCTTTACGAACCGGCCATTTTTGAAGCATGGAAAGTTCTTTCTTGCCATTCTCCGTTTCTACAACCGCAACGGTCTGGTCAATGTTAAATTCGCCTTTCTTTATGTCGACAATCTTACCGCTGATTCCGTACGGAACCATGATTCTGTGCTCGGTAACCTCGTTTTCGGCAACAACGCCTATTATATCGCCGGCAGAAACAGCATCGCCTACTTTAACTTTAGGTTCGAAATTCCAAAGTTTCTCATGGTCAAGCGGTGCAACGCTGACGCCACGCTCGATACGGTCGCCGCAAACCTCACGCAACTTATTTAAAGGTCTTTGAATACCGTCAAAAATGCTCTCAATGAGTCCGGGGCCAAGTTCAACCGACAAAGGCATTCCCGTCGAATAAACGTTTTCACCGGGACCCAAACCGCCGGTTTCTTCATAAACCTGAATCGAAGCCTTATCGC
Source organism: uncultured Clostridia bacterium (assembly GCA_946056785.1). Taxonomy (GTDB): domain Bacteria; phylum Bacillota; class Clostridia; order Christensenellales; family CAG-917; genus CAG-917. The sequence continues at coordinate 5,815 of CAMGKS010000013.1, read as the reverse complement.
CACGAAGTTCGATTATTTCGCCTATAAGTTGTTTTTCACTAACTCTTACGACGTCATACATTTTGCTGTCCGCCATGTTTTCGGCAACAATAAGCGGACCTGCAACTTTTACGATTTTTCCAATTTGTTCTGCCATTTAATTGTCCTCTCTGCTAAATAGAATGTCCGAGCCGATAGCTTTTTCTATGTCGCTCTTTATACCCTGCATACCGAAACCGTTGCTACCTTCTGCCGACGGAATCGGGACTATAACAGGATACGGACGAGATTTGTATTTTTTAAGCGTAGCGTCGATGCTGCAAGCGATTTTATCGGTAATGAATATTACCTTATAGTCTCTTGCCAAACGCTTAATCACGTCTTTCGCATCATTTTCATCTAAAGTCGGATACACTTCGAGTCCGATAGCCTTGAAAGCCAAAACGGAATCTTTATCACCGACAACTGCAATTCTGTTATGCATACAAATCACGCATCCTTTGTTTTACTAAATCGCCGTCAACGTTATTCTTTATTGCGGCAACAAGCAACTTCAATGTCTTTATCTCGGTTAATTTTCCGAGATAATAGCCGGCAACCGGTGAAGCCGTAAACATATCGTTGCGGTCTTTTTTGAAAATATTAAGCAAATAATTGTCGCAAGCTACCTCAAAACGTACTATACCCTCTTCGGTATATACTTTTATCAGTTCGCTGTATTTGGTAAACTTCAATTTATCCGCAAAGCTGTCAACGCCTTGCTCAAAAGTTTTTAAATAGAAATCTTTATCCAATTCGCCGCCGTCGATAAATCCTTCGGCAAAAAATTTTTCGCCAAGGGACAAACGCCTGACTCTCAAATAGGAAGATATATTGGCTATGTCGCATTTTGAAGTAAAATACAGAGTTAACTCTTCCCTGCCGCCGGCCTTTGCCGTTTCAAGGACTTCTTTAAACATAGCTTTATCTACCTGGGAATCTATAAAATGAGGGCTCACTCCGTCTATCGAAGCAGAGTCGACAGCCTTTATCGCTTTCGTCATTTCATCTGACAAAGAATTGTAATCGCCCGATGAAATTGCGGTACGGAGTTTTTCGATTGAATAAAAACCCGGACGAGCAAACAAATGCTTATTGTCTTCGTCTTTCTTTTCCTTTGCTAACTGTCCGGAAGCTCTGAGTTTCAAAAGAGCTTTAAGATTATGATAATCGTTCATAAGGACAAAAGCGTCAAGTCCGCTTCCGGCAGTTGCCAATTCCGTAAATTCCGCATTAAGTTCCGTTTCCGCATTGCTAAAAAGCGTATCGAAATCCAGATTTTCTACGCCAACGCCGTATCCGTACTCGTTAAGCAGTTTAAAGGCCTCTTCGGCAGTTTCACATTCTGCAAGTCTTGCAACTTGTGACTGCGACAGAAGTTTGGTTTCTTTAGACTTAACTCTCGCATTAGAAAAGACAAAATCACTTCCGCTCATTTAAGCCTCCGCAAACAATTTCTTTGCTACAATTTCTTCCAACTCGTCTTTTAAAAGTTGAAATTCGGTATCAAACGTAAGATTTTTATCTACACCGCCACCCGATAAAATTATTCCGCCGTCAAAATCTCCAAGCGTCTTATTGAGCGTAAGTTTGATTTTTTTCTTTGCGGCATAATCTTTAATTACAGTTTCGGTCAGGACGTCTTTCTCTCTTTTGGAAATCGTAACGACGTCGCCGTCTTCGGCAAGAGAAAGCATACCCATAATAAGTTTTGAGTACTTTTCTTTCGGAAGATTTTTGACTTTTTCCAAAGCAAGACTGAACGTAGAAGAAACGACTTTGTTTTTTGCGTCGAACAAAAGTTTTTTTGCGTCAAGTTCCGCAACGGTTTGAGAACGCGTCATGATATCGTTTACTGCCGATTCACGTTCTTTCTCCGCTTTTTCTTTAAGTTCTTTGCAATATGCCTTTGCCGATTCTTCGATTTCCAAAGCTTTCGATTTTGCTTCGGAAACCGTCAATTCGCCCTTAGCGGTCGCATCACCGATTATTTTTTCGATTATTGCTTCTTTTCCTTGCATTTTAAAAACCTCTTATTAAATAAGAACAGGCGTAGGGATAAATACGGCAAGGAATGAAATAAGCAAAGCAAGAACGGCGTACGTTTCAACCATAACCGTAAGAATAATTGCCTTACCGCTTTCCTCAGGACGTTTAGCAACCGTAGCAATACCGGAAATTGCAACTTTAGACTGATATATTGCAGAAATCAATCCGACGATTGCCATAGGCAAACAACCTGCCATCATCATAAGACCGCTGCCGAGGCTGAGCTGTGCGACTTCGCCGAAAAGATTGACCTTGATAAATACAAGGAATGCTATAAGCAAGCCGTAAATACCTTGCGTACCTGGAAGAAGTTGAAGAACCAAGCACTTTGAGAATTTCGTAGGGTCTTCCGCCGTTACGCCGGCAGCAGCTTTACCTGCCATACCTATGCCGATAGCCGAACCTGAACCGGCTAAACCTGCTGCTAATGCTGCACCCAAAAGTGCGAAAAATGTTCCGAGTGACATAAAAATATAAACCTCCTACATATCGATGTATGTGTATTTTGTATTTGAACCCAAAGGCATAAAGAGTCTTCCTCCGCCTTCGTAGAACTTTCCGTAAAATTCAATAAATTGCAATCTGCAATCGTGTACGTATGCACCAAGTCCGCTTATAAACAAATTGAATACGTGACCGATAATCAGTATAGGTATTGCAATGATTACGCCGATTGCCGGAATAGGAATCATTCCGATAATTACTGACGCAAGCATATTGACGACCATTGCGACAACGCCGCCGGCAAGTCCCAAACCGAATAAACGTGCATAAGATAAGATATCGCTTACAATGTTAACGCCGTCATAAAGTTTAGCAATACCGGTGAGCAATCCTAACGCCGATTTCTTTTTTATCGCAGAACAAACAAGTATGCCGATAACGCCGAGAGCTGCCAGCACAATGCCGACGTAAAGACACGGCGTAACCTTAAATAATAACGATACGGCAATAAATCCGATACCGAACATAATCAAAAGCCAGGTTATCGAACTTGAAAACGCTTCGACAATGTATTCGTTTCTGCGTTGTTTATTGTCTTTACAATATTTATGAGCTTTTCTGAACAAATTGTAAACGTTCAAAATCATTGCAACCATAATTTGCAACACGCCGAGCCCCAAGCACAAACCAAGCATAACAAGCGGTTGACTTAAAGGTTGGAACAAGCTAAGTCCTATCAAACCAGATAAAAATTTAGACTCGATGCCTAAAAGACCTAAGTCGATGCCGAACCAACCGCCAAAAATTATACCCCATATTATCGTAGACACGCCGCCTAAGGTAACAATCATAATAAGTCTGCCCTTGCCCGGTACCGGCTTTGTAATTTTAAGCATTATCAAACCGCCTATTGCAAGGAGCAAACCGTATCCCGCATCGGCAATCATAATGCCGAAAAACAGGAAATAGAAGAAAGTCATAATAGGGTTAGAATCGAAATCGCTCCAATAATTCATCGGGCTAAACATATTCGTAATGCTTTGGAACGGGGTAACGAGTTTGTTGTTTCTTACCAAAGTCGGCACGTCGTCGTCCTCAGTTGCGTCTCTCAATTCATAAACCAACTCGTCGCAAACGATGTCGAGTATCGATTTAAGTTTTTCTTCTCTGTCAATAGGATACCACGCTTTAAGAACAAAAACCGAATCGGTACGTTTAAATTTGCTTTCTGCGTCGAGCTTCGACTTTTCGACAAGGTAATAATCATATAAAACTTTAAAATCTTTTAAGTACTTTTCGTTTTCAAGAGACGAAGACAAGCATTGACGCTTATCTTTTTCAAGTTCTTCGAGTCTTGAAGAAATTTCCGAAAGTTTTTCGGAAGCCGTTTTTGAATAAAGCAAAGTTGAACGGCTAAAATCTACCGCCTGCAACCGTTGATTCAAATCATCGGTATTTTCCTTTAAACATAAAAATGAAACGGGAACGACTTTTTCCCCTGCATAAATTTCATAAACTAACGGGTATTCGATATCCGAAAGAACTTTTTCGATTTCTTCCTTTTTTTCTACGGGAACGTAACCGTAAAAAACAGAAGTGGTTTTAGTGTCGGAAAACATATCGAGGCGTTGTTCGATTGTTTTAAAGCACTCGACTTGCGTCTTGACGCTGAGAAGCTTAGCTGTCTCTCCGGCGATTTCGGCATAATGAGAATTTATGCGTTCAAGCTTGCTTACCGCTTCGAAAATTTCTTCCTCCCTTTGAGCATAGGCAACAAATTCGTCATAAACCATTCTCGGAGTAGATTCCGACAGCTTAACTTTTATAGGTTTATATTCGAATTTATCAGACGATTTTTCCGTCAATTTAGCAAGCTTTACGCCTTCACGTTTTTCAGCGTCCATAAAATTTATAGCATTAAGCAACCTCGACAGCTTTTCATTCACTGCGTCAAGGTTTAACAAATCGGCACTAACGTTAAGATCGGCGACGTCTTCTGTTTCAACAATCTCAACGGTTTTACTACGGTATAATGCTTTTAAAATCTTACTCTTTTGACTATTATGACCCAAAAGGTAGAGCTTTTTCATTTCAGCAATCATATACTACCTCTGAATTAAAACTTTTTAACAAAAGATTCAACAATAAAATCCGCAACGTTTTCCGCTTCTTTCTTTTTGCTTTCGCTAAGTGAGCTAGCATTAGCCACACCCTGTTCTATAATAGAAGCGCGAGCTTTTGCCGCTTCCGCTTCTGCTTTTGAAACGGCTGATTTCAATGCCTCTTTACATTCAGACGTTGCTTTTTTACGCATTGCCGCTGCCGCTATTTCCGCTTTAACGGTTATATCTTTTGCTTCTGCCACGCTCTTCTCCGTAATCGTAGCGGCTTCTTCTTCCGCACGTTTAACGTCGAGAATAACTTCTTCTATCATTTTGCCTCCGCTGTATTTAATGCTTACGCATAATTTTTAATCTACGTTTTATTTGCCAACACGTTCGTTTACGTTTTGTATAATACTACAATTAAATATACAAATATAAACCGACCGATGAACGTTTTTGTCGTTTAATCTTTAAACGCATTCCTTAACCAAAAAAGGTTTCTTGAAAATAGCGTTAAATCAATCTACGTTTTACAAATTTTTGTTTTCGATCTCTGTAATCATATCTACACGCTTTTGATGGCGTCCGCCCTCATATTCCGTAGTATACCAAATCGTAACGAGTTTAGCCGCTTGCTCGGGAGTAACGACTCTGCCGCCCAAACAAAGAATATTTGAATTATTGTGCTGTTTGGTAGCCTTTGCACTGAAAGTATCAGACAAAACCGCCGCTCTTATTCCTTTTACTTTGTTTGCAGCTATTGACATGCCGATTCCGGTTCCGCAAAGAAGAACACCGACGTCGCAAACCTTATCTGCGACGGCGTGAGCAACTTTTTGAGCATAAACAGGATAATCAACAGATTCTTCACTGTCAGTACCAAAATCTATAACGTCTGCCCCAAGCTTTTTCAAAGTATTTACTACTTCAGATTTAAGGACAAAACCGCCGTGGTCGCAACCTAGAGCAACTTTCATAATTCACCTCATACAATAGTAAAATTATACAACACAAACTTATATTTGGCAAGAAAATTTTTTACCGTTTTTAGCGCCGACATCAGGCACAAAATTCAGTGCAAGACAGATAAATTTGTATTAAAAAAATTGTCTGCAGTTAAATCATCTCACCGCTAATTAGCATTCTGCTAAATTTATTATCTCTAAATTGTCTTATCTAAATTTTATTGGTTTAATTAT
>CAMGKS010000012.1 GCA_946056785.1 uncultured Clostridia bacterium | reverse complement strand
AATGGGACTTGACAACTTGCTCAGTTTGTTCCTTCTTCCTGTTTTCGGAAAAATTTCCGATAAGGCCAAAGGAAAGTTAGTCAATAAATGGGGCAGACGTACGCCGTTTATTTTGTTCGGAACTATTGCCGCCGTTGTGTTTATGATATTTGTTCCTATTACGGCTCAAAAACAGCTTGAGCGTTCGGACGCAATCCGTACGGGATACGAACAAAGACTTAACGAAGACGTATTTATGAATGAACGTCTTGAAAAGTTTTACGGCAACAGCAAGTATTACGATAAAATTTATATCGAAGATACAAATCACATTTCAAAAGAACAGTATCTTGCAATAAGATATGATAATAAACTTGAATCGAAGAGCGGTTTTCTCGGCATAGGCGGAACGACCTATACGTATGAAGGCAGAACCGTCACGGAAGACGATATCGTTGTGACGCCGAGCGGCGACAGACTTGTAAAGGATATTATAAAAGGAAACAACGATTATAACCTTTACGTCAAATCGGGTATGACCGTCTGGATAAGCGAACAGGTAAACGCCTCGGTTTTAAGCGATAAACAGGGTATTACAAGTCTTTCGCTTTATATGGTGATTTTGCTTTTAGTTCTTGTTTCCATGGCAACGTTCCGTTCGCCGGCGGTAGCTTTGATGCCTGACGTAACGCCAAAGCCGTTGCGTTCGCAAGGCAATGCCATGATAAATCTTATGGGCGGCATCGGCGGTGCTATCGCATTTTTGATATACACGGTTGCTTTGATTTTTGAAAGCCTGACGACGTATACCATCATTTTCGGAGCGGTAGCCTGCGGAATGATATTGCTTTTGGTCTGCTTTATGCTTTTGGTCAACGAAAGAAAAATGGTGGACGGCTGTCAAAAGATTTGTGAAGAATTCCATATCACGGACGAGGACGAAGAAAAGGAAGAACTCCAGAAAATCGACGAAGAAGTTGCAGAACTTCCGAACGAACTTGTCTGTAAAACCGAAGACGGTGAAAGTGCGGCGGAAGAAACTCCTAAAAAGCGTCTTTCGTTCACCGAAAAAATGGAACGCAAGTTCAATGAAAAATATAAAGACTTGTCTCCTGAGGAGAGAAAGGCTAAACTTGAAAAAGCAAAATTCACTTCTTTCATTTTGATTCTTGCATCCATCTTTATGTGGTTTATGGGATATAACGCAGTATCGTCGAACTTGTCGGTTTACTGCGTAAAGGCATTGAATCTTAAAGCGTCGGTTGCGTCGATTATTTCGGGCGTATCAATGGGCGTCAGTGCGATAGCGTTTATTCCTGTAGGTTATCTTGCGGCAAAGATAGGCAGAAGAAAATCTATTATGATAGGCTTTGCTATGGCGGTAGTATCCTTTGTTCTCATACTTGCATTCGTCGGGCCAAACGAAAAGCAAATCGTACCTGCGGTTTTGTTTGCATTGTTCTATCTTATAGCAGGCTTTGGACTTATCATTGCAAACGTAAACACCTTCCCTATGGTCGTTGAGCTTGCAAAAGCGGAAGACTGCGGAAAGTATACCGGTTTCTATTACACCGCAACCATGTCGGCTCAGGCAATTACTCCGTTTATTGCAGGTCTTGTCATGGACGGAGTCGGAATGAAATTCTTATTCCTTTATTCGGCAATCTGCGTAGCCATCGCAATAGTGCTTATGTTGTTTGTAAGATACGGCGACAGCATGCAGGTGGGCGGCAAGAAGAAACTTACTAAAGAAGAGAAAAGACAAATTCGACTTGAGTCTATGGACTCAGCCGACTAGGCTTTACGGTTGCAGTGCGTTGTTTTAGCGTAAGAGTTATCGGAGCTTAAAAATTGTTCAAACTAAAACGTTTAAAAAATAAAACGTTTAATCAATGTACAACGGCTGATACGTTTTATTATTATCAATTATAATCATCAATAAAAAACAGCTTGCATAAAGCTGTTTTTTATTGCCGTGATTTCTTTTTATTGTCAAAAAACCGAATACAAAATGTGGTTGCAATTGGCTGTAAAATAGATTAAAATTTATTCAGGCGGAACGTGCGGCATAAAATGAAAACGTGTTTACGTCTGCTTAAAATGCAGCTACGCATGAAGATATGAAATTTATTCAGTCAGAGCACTATAATTTAAGATCGGCACGTTAAATTTATCGGCACGTTCGATTTTATACAAAGCAATCGGCATTTAAAAGCGAACCGTAACGCCTCGGAGTTAATTTTGCGGCAATCTTGAATCTGAACGATGAGACTATGGTAAAAACTAAAAGAGAAGCAGCTATAAAACAAGAAAAGAAAAATACGAATTATAGGAAAATCTAATGACGGACAAAATCGAAAACGGAGAATTTAAGGAAGAGACAACGCCCAAAAAGACGGCGATGCAGGAACTGAAAGACAAAATCGCTGTTTTTCAGAAATTGTCGCTTGCCTGGACGATTATATCCTTGCTTTTCAGCACGGCGTTTTTGATATATTCTGTTTTTGCAAAGTTCGGCAATCCTATATACCGTTACGTCTCTTTAGGGGCGTTGGGCATTTACGTACTTATCTTTTTATCGCTTTTCATATTTGCAGTAGAAGGCAAAAAGAAAAAACGCATGTTGCTTAAAACGTACAAAACGGGCATTTCCGTTTTTAAAGCCATACTCAACGTAATACATACCGTTTTGACAATAAGCGTTGTGCTGTCAAGCGTATCAGGCAGCGAGATAAACAAAGTCGTTTCGCTTTTAGTAGCAATTTTAACTATCTTGTTTGCGGCTTTAACCATTGTATTTAAACTTGTAACTTTGATACTGACAAACGTTATACCGAAACTTGCAAAGCTCGGCGCTCAGATTGCAAAGGAAGCTATCGACGAAAAAATCAAAGAGAGCAAGACTCTTACGAATATCGTTACGTACGCTAAAAACAGAAGCGTAAAGAAAAAAGCTAAAGCCGAACGCAAAAGACAAAAGGAAGAAGCGGCGGCAGAAAAGAAAAGACTTAAAGAGGAGCGGAAAGCCGATAAACTTGCAAAAAACGGCGAATCGGCGACAAGCAGTCAAACCGCTAAGGAGAATTCCACGTTAACCGACGTCAATCAGTCGGCAACAGACAGTCGTAATTCAGCCTTGTCGGGCGACGGCAAAACGGGGAAAAGGAGCGGCTTTTTTAGAAAAGTTTCCCCGAAAGTAATAGATAAAGTGGCGTGCGACGTAACGAATTTTAACGAAACCGTCGATACGTCTGACGATAATAAAGCAAAGAATAAAGGACGCCGACTTTTTAAATTTAAAAAAGAAACGGATAGTAGCAAAGATTGATAATTTTAAACTAATAACAGAAAACGGAATAATACGATTTATGGACGAATTGCTATAATAAATTACCCCAAGTCGGGGTTTTTTATTTACAAAAATTTTGAAATGTATTATCATAAAATAAAGTAAAAAAATCGAGGTTTTATGACAAAATTATCTTTTACGAAAATGCAGGGTATAGGCAACGATTATATCTATTTCAACTGTTTTGAAACTAAAATCGACGACCCTAACGCTCTTGCCGTTAAATTGAGCGACCGCCATTTCGGTATAGGCGGCGACGGTATAGTTTTGATTTGCCCGTCTGACGTTGCGGATGCTAAAATGCGTATGTTCAACCTTGACGGCAGCGAAGGAAAAATGTGCGGAAACGCAATAAGATGCGTAGGAAAATATCTTTACGACAATAAAATTGTAAATAAGACCGAAATAAGCGTGGAAACGTTATCGGGAATAAAATATCTTCAACTTTTTTTGAAAGACGGAAAAGTCGATACCGTCAAAGTCAATATGGGAAAAGCAGAGCTTGACGGCAGAAAAATTCCTACAACGTTTGACGGAAAGGTTGTATCAAAGCCGATTACGGTAGACGGCAAAGAATATAAGGTAACCTGCGTTTCTATGGGAAACCCTCATTGCGTCGTTTATTTAAAGGACGCCGAGTGGCTGGGCAGTCTCGATACGCTCGATATAGAAAAGGTGGGCGTAAAATTTGAAAACGCCGAATATTTCCCTGACAGAGTGAATACGGAATTTATAGAGATTATAGACAGAACTCATATCAAAATGAGAGTATGGGAGCGCGGTTCGGGCGAGACTCTTGCCTGCGGCACGGGAGCTTGTGCTTCTACGGTTGCAACGGTTTTGAACGGATACGCCGACAAAGGCAGAGATATAACGGTTTCTCTCCGTGGGGGAGACCTTGTTATAAATTATACAGACGATTGCGTTATGATGACAGGCAAAGCAGAAGTCGTCTTTAACGGGGAGGTAGAAGTTTGAACCAAACTATTTTAGTCTTAGACTTTGGCGGTCAGTATAAAGAATTGATTGCCCGTCGTGTAAGAGAAATGAACGTCCTTTCTATCATCAAACCGGGCGATACGTCGCTTGATGAAATCCGCAGTATCGATCCTATTGGGATAATTTTAACCGGCGGACCTAATTCCGTTTACGCTAAAGACGCACCTACATGCAAGAAAGAACTGTTTGAAATGGGTATTCCTATTTTGGGAATCTGCTACGGAATGCAACTTATGGCGTACAAATTGGGCGGCGAAGTTATTCCTTGCAAAGTGAGCGAATACGGCAAAATAGACGTAACGGTCGATACGGACGGCGAACTTTTTAAAGGACTTGACGAAAAACAGATTGCATTGATGTCGCATACCGATTACGTTGCCAAACTCCCGGACGGTTTTAAATGCACCGCAAAGACGAAAGACTGCCCGAACGCTTCCATGGCGGACGACAATAAAAAACTGTATGCCGTGCAATTTCACCCGGAAGTCGAACATACGCCTAACGGAAAAGCGATGCTTCGTAACTTTGTTTACGGTGTATGCAAAGCAAGCGGCGATTATACGATGGAAGGATACATCGAAGAACAGATCGCAAAAGTCAAAAAACAAGTAGGAAACGAAACGGTAATACTAGGACTTTCCGGCGGAGTAGACAGCTCTGTTGTGGCAGCCCTTTTATCAAAAGCAATAGGAAACCAACTTGTGTGTATTTTCGTCGATCACGGTCTTATGCGTAAAAACGAGGGAGACGAAGTTGAAGCGGCTTTTAAAGACTTTGATCTTAGATTCATAAGAGCAAACGCTAAAGACCGTTTCCTTGAAAAGTTAAAGGGAGTAACCGACCCTGAAACGAAGAGAAAAATCATCGGCGCGGAATTTATAAACGTATTTCAGGACGAAGCGAAAAAATTCGGCGAAGTTAAATTTTTAGCGCAGGGAACGATATATCCCGATGTAATAGAATCGGGAGCAAAAAACAGCGCTAACATAAAAAGCCATCACAACGTCGGCGGCTTGCCGAAAGACATGAGTTTTAAAGAACTTGTAGAACCGCTCAGAGGACTTTTTAAAGACGAAGTAAGGGTAATCGGCAAGAAATTGGGATTGCCTGACAAACTTGTTTATCGTCAGCCTTTCCCGGGACCGGGACTTGCAGTAAGAATTATAGGCGATATAACCGAAGAAAAACTTGAAATTTTAAGGGAAGCAGACGCAATTTTTACGGGCGAAATGGAAGCGGCAAACGTTAAGGCAAATCAATATTTTGCAGTCTTAACAAATATGCGTTCGGTCGGTGTTATGGGCGACAGCCGCACGTATGATTATATACTTGCACTAAGAGCGGTTGTGACCAGCGATTTTATGACGGCTGAATGTTGCAGAGTACCGCACGAAGTGCTTGAAAAGGTCGCTTCGAGAATCGCAAACGAAGTAGACGGAGTTTCCAGAGTCGTCTATGATATTTCGGGAAAACCGCCTGCGACAATAGAATGGGAATAAAAGAGGTATATATGAAAATCAATTCAAATTATCACAATATCAATGAAAGTTATCTTTTCAGCACGGTAGCAAGAAAAATCAGAGAGGACAAGGAAAAGCATCCCGACAAGGAAATTATCCGTTTGTCGATAGGCGACGTCACTTTGCCTCTTCCCGAAATAGTTGTCGAAGCTCTTAAAAAAGCGTCGCAGGAAATGGGAAATAAAGAAACTTTTAAAGGTTACGGCGACGAGCAGGGATATGCGTTTTTAAGGGATAAAATTGCCGAATATTATAAGGGAAAAGGCGTTACGGTTAAACCGTCTGAGATTTTCATTTCGGACGGAGCGAAAAGCGACCTCGGAAACGTTCTCGATATTTTCAGCGTCGACAATACGGTTTTGATGAGCGACATAGTTTATCCTGTGTATCTCGACACAAACGTAATGGCAGGCAGAAAGATAAAGTTTTACGAAGGCAATTCGGAAAACAATTTCTTGCCGTTGCCTGACGATAAAGTTGACGCCGATATTATTTACATTTGCTCGCCGTGCAATCCTACGGGGGCGGTGTACGATAAAGCAGGTCTTAAAGCATGGGTCGATTATGCAAACAAAAAAGACGCAATCATATTGTTTGATAGTGCTTACGAAGCTTTTATCACCGATAAAAACTTGCCTACTTCGATTTTTGAAATAGAAGGAGCAAAGACTTGCGCTATTGAAATATGCTCTTTGTCAAAAACCGCCGGCTTTACGGGAACAAGACTTGGTTATACTATTGTTCCTGACGAGCTTGTCAGAGAAGGAACAAAATTGAACAAGTTATGGCTTCGCCGCCAAACGACGAAATTCAACGGCGTTTCTTATATCATTCAAAAGGGGGCGGAAGCCGTATTTACCGAAGAAGGATATAAGCAGACGAGAGAAAACATTAAGTATTATTTAGGCAATGCCAAAGTTATGATGGACGTTTTGGACGAACTCGGCATCTGGTATATCGGCGGCAAAAATTCTCCGTATATCTGGCTTAAATGCCCTGAAGATATGGGATCATGGGAATTTTTCGATTATCTTTTGTCGTACGGTGTTGCGGGAACTCCGGGTGTTGGCTTCGGTGAACACGGCGAGGGTTATTTAAGACTCACTGCTTTTGGCGACAGAGAAAACGTAATCAAAGCCATGGCTAAATTTAAGCAGGCTGTTATTGACTTGAAAAAATGAAAAAAAGGTGGCAGAAGTGTCACCTTTTAAAAATTTGAATACAATAGAAAAAAGCGGAGGTTGTAATGGCAAAAGGAGAAGAAAACAACAAATCCACAGCCAAGAAAAAGACTACTTCGACAAGCAAAAATTCGGCAAAAACGACAACAAAAAACACGACAAGTTCGACAAAGAGCAAAACCGCCTCTAAGTCGACGGCAAAGAGTACGTCAACTAAGCAGACGTCGAAAGCTAAGACCGATAGCAAGGGCAGTGATGAAAAACCGCTCGTAGAGGTTGGAAAAACAAACGTAAAAGTTGCAGGAGTAAAAATGAAAAAGAAAACGGCACTTGCCTTGACGCTTACGATAGTAGCTATTATTTTGATTGCGGCAATAGTGTTTGCTATCGTTTACGTAACAAACAGCGATTTTAAAAATCAAGTAGATGAATGGATATATTATTCGATTTTGCACCGTGATGAAAATTCCGGAAATTCAAACGGCGGCGAAGTCCTGATTGCCGACGGCGAATTGCAGGTACATATGCTTGACGTCGGTCAAGGCGATTGCATTTTAATTTTGTTCCCTGACGGAAAAGAAATGCTGATTGACTGCGGAAACAAAAGCACGGGATATAGTTATGAAGAGACTACCAAGCCGTATCTTGAAAAGTATATAACCGATGGACAAATCGATTATCTTATGCTCACTCACTGTGATGAAGACCACGTCGACCAGCTTGATAAAGTGCTTGCGGGATTTGTCGTAGATAACATTTATATGCCAAACGTAAAGTCGGGATCGACGAAAGATAAATTTGCCGAACAGTTTGCAGCTCTTCCGGCGGACAGGGTTGCTATGTTTACCGATGAAGATACGATTGACAGTGACGTTTATACAAAGTTCTATCTTGGAGCATTGACCGAAGTCGCTTCGGACGGCAACCTTGCCGACATAATTCTTAACATCGGCAACTTTGCTATCGAGGGCGAAACGTATAAAATCGATTTCTTCTGCTATACGCAAGAGGAATGGGATAGCGCGAATCTCGGCGATGCACATAAAAAGAACGCAGTTTCGCCGATTGGCATTTTGCAATACAACGGCAAGAGAGTCGTTTTAACGGGCGATTCCAACGAAATAAACGAGCCTAATTTTATTGAAAAGGCAAAAGAGTTTTACGGCGTTGATAAGCTCGATTGCGACGTATTAAAGGTAGGACATCACGGAAGCGAAACGTCGACCACAAACGAATTCCTCGATTTCATAACGGTTGAATATGCATTCATCAGTTGCAACGCAAGCGGAAACACGTTTAATCATCCTCGTCAGGCGACTTTAGACAGACTGATAGCAAGAAACGTAACTTTTTATAGGACAGACCTTAACGGAAATATCGTGTGCAAAATAAGCGGAACAACGATAAGTTTTGAGGTGGAAACAAAAGTCGACGCCGAACTGTTAAAGCAAGGTTTAACGGGGGAGACAAGTTGATAAAAAGTTGTTTAATTCAGATTTTCTTCTATACGGGCGTTATCGATTTGCTTAAATAAAAGGGAGAAACGGTTTTTAACGAGGCTATCTGCAAACGTGAAGCGTTATGAATAAAGTTTATATGATAAGGTTTATATGCTTAAATAAATCGAACCGACGTTAAAAACGGAAAAGACTATAAAGAAAAACAAATTTAATAAGGCAATTTTAAAGACGTAACGCTTTATAGCGGCAAGGCAAATATCTTTAAAGACTTAACGCTTTATAGAGGCAAGGAAAGCAAAGAAAACGCTATAGCAAAAAAACACTATATATTGACGACACAATATATAGTGTTTTGTTTTATTGATTTACAATTTTAATTTTTACAATTTTCTTTTTTATATGTATGAAAAAAAGACAAAAAAACGTAAAAAATTGCATAAATTTATAAGCTGCGTATAAATTTATAAAAATAAATGAGTGAATATAGTTTAATTTTGTCGCTATATGCGGAAATTTATGCAAAAAAGCACCTATTTCAGCCGTTTATGCATTAAAATCCGCCGTGAAACAGTTTTTAAAAAAGTTTCACAAAAAAACTATATATTGTGTGTAATTTAGTATTGACAAACTACATATAGTTGTGTTAGATTAATCTTGCAAAACAAAAACAGACGTCGAAACGTCTGAATTCAGTAAATAGGAGAAAGCAAATGATTATCAAGATTTTAAAGCGTGACGGCAGAATCGAGTTCTTTGAAAAAGACAAAATCACAGACGCTATCTTTAAAGCGGCACAAGCCTGCGGCGGAAAAGATAAGATTTTAGCAGCGACACTTGCCGATTTGGTTGTTAAAGCGGCAGAAGCTAAGTATACCGACAAAATTCCGTCGGTTGAAGACATACAAGATTTGGTAGAGCAAGTTCTTATAAATGAAGGACATGCTCAAACCGCAAAGGCGTATATTCTTTACCGTGAAAGAAGACAAGAAGCCAGAAACATCAACGCGCTTATCGGTGAAACAAGTGAACTCTTTACCGGTTATCTTGCGGAAAAAGACTGGGGCGTAAAAGAAAACGCCAACATGCAAAAGAGCGTCAACGGACTTAACAATTATGTACGTGAACATTTTACAAAGAAATATTGGCTTTATAAAGTATATCCTAAAGAAGTCAGAGAAGCTCACGAGAGCGGAGCAATTCATCTTCACGATTTAGGTTTCTTTGGACCGTACTGTGCAGGTTGGGATATCCGTCAGCTCTTAACAGACGGTTTCGGCGGCGTTTCGGGAAAGGTTGAATCGCACCCAGCTAAACATCTCAGAAGCTTTTTAGGTCAACTTGTAAACAGCACGTTTACGACGCAAGGCGAAACGGCGGGAGCTCAGGCATGGAGTTCGATCGATACGTACTGCGCACCGTTTATCCGTTATGACAATATGACCTACGAACAGGTCAGACAATGTATTCAGGAATTTGTTTTCAACATAAACGTTCCTACCCGCGTCGGTTTCCAATGTCCGTTCTCAAACCTTACGTTCGATATAAAAGTTCCTCGCACGCTTGCCGACCAGCCTGTAGTTATCGGCGGTGAGTATAAAGAAGAAACGTATAAAGAATTCCAAAAGGAAATGGATATGTTTAACCTCGCTTTCTGTGACGTTATGCTCGAAGGTGACGCAAAAGGCAGAGTATTTACTTTCCCTATTCCGACCATCAACGTAACTAAGGAATTCGATTGGGATAGTCCTGTAGTAAACGCATTTATGAATATAACCTGCAAATATGGCATTCCGTATTTTGCAAACTATATCAACAGCGACCTTTCTCCTGAAGACGCCGTTTCGATGTGTTGCAGACTTCGTCTTGACGTTTCCGAACTCCGTAAACGTGGCGGCGGCTTGTTCGGTTCTAATCCGCTTACCGGTTCAATCGGTGTAGTTACGATAAATCTTCCGAGAATCGGCTATCTTGCCAAGACGGAATCGGAATTTATGGACAGATTGAGACAAATGGCAACTCTCGGAAAAACTTCGCTTGAAATCAAGAGAAAGATTATCGAAGCGCAAAGCGAAAGAGGACTTTATCCGTATTCTACAAATTATCTCAGAGGCGTTAAAGAAAGAACGGGCGAATATTGGACGAACCATTTCAATACAATCGGTATCGTCGGTATGAACGAAGCTTGTCTCAACTTTATGGGCAAAGATATAACCACCGACGAAGGTCAGGCATTCGCTCTTAAAGTAATGAGATATTTAAGAGAGATTATGGTCGAATTCCAGAAAGAAACGGGACACAACTATAACCTCGAAGCAACGCCGGCAGAAGGAACGACGTACCGTCTTGCAAGACTCGATAAGGCTCAATATCCTGATATCATAACGGCAGGCGATAAAGACGTATATTATACAAATTCCACTCAGTTGCCTGTCGGATATACCGACGATATTATGGAAACTGTCAGACTTCAAGACGAACTTCAATTCCTCTATACGGGCGGCACGGTTCAACACCTCTATCTCGGCGAACGTATAGAAGACCCTGAAGTTTGCAAAAAACTTATCAAGAAGATTTTCACGGTTTCTAAAATGCCTTACATTTCGATGACTCCTACGTTCAGCGTTTGCAACACGCACGGATATATTGCAGGTGAGCATTTCAAATGTCCTCATTGCGGAGCGGATACGGAAGTATACAGCCGAGTAGTCGGATATTTGAGACCTGTTCAGAACTATAACAAGGGCAAGAAAGAAGAATATCGTGAAAGAGTTAAATACGTAATTCGTCCTGAACAAGTTAAAGACGTAAAATGATAAAAGATAAAAGACGAGCGTCGCTCGTCTTTTTCAATAAAGGCTAAAACGTATAGGAAAATGGGGCTAAAAAGCGGTTAAATATAAAAGAAACGCAATAAAAAGATAATTGCCGATAAAGCGGAAATTGCCGATAAAACGGAAATTATCGATAAAGCGGAAATTGCCGATAAAACGGAAATTATCGATAAAGCTGAAATTGCAATAAAGCTGTAATTGACTTTAATAAAATTGCGATTAATTTTATAGCCGACGGCTTTATAGACTTTGTTTAATAAAAAATTTAACGGAGGACAAAATGAATATAGCAGGATTTCAGCCTAATTCGTTTGTAGATTATCCTTCGCATATAGCCGCCGTCGTTTTTGTCGGCGGTTGTAATATGCGTTGCTGGTATTGTCACAATGAACAGATACTCGATACGAAAGAGTTTTTAGACGAAAACGAAATATTGGCGAAAATCGAAAAAAATAAATTGTTTCTTGACGGAGTAGTCGTAAGCGGCGGCGAGCCGACTTTACAGAGCGACCTATCTGAATTTATCGATAAGATAGCTATGATGGGGCTTGACGTAAAGTTGGATACAAACGGAAAAAGACCCGACGTACTTGAAAAACTTTTACCGGGCGGTAAAATAAATTACGTCGCTATGGACGTAAAAGCTCCTCTTGACAAATATCATATCGTGACGCCTACTACTACCGAAAGCGAAAAAGTTTTGCTTAAAAGTATAGAATTGATATCGTCGAGCGGCGTAGATTATGAGTTCAGAATGACGGTAATTCCGCAACTTACCATCGACGACGTCGTTTCCGTAGCAAAAATGCTTAAAGGGAAAAAGGCTTTTTATCTTCAACAATACGTAGACCACGGAAAAGGTTTCAGTTCGCATCCTAAAGAATTCTTTTTGGAAGCTCAGAAGGCGGCTTCCGAATTTTTGCCGACCTTCGTCAGGGGCATATAAAATAACTTGCAAAGTTTTCAGTTTATGTTATAATAAACAGCGAGGTACTTATGGCAAACTTTGATATCGAATTAGTCGGAAAAATCGGTTCTATGGCTCTCATTAACCGTGAATATCAGGACATCAATTACAACATCATAGCACGTCTTTCAAGAGAATTGAAACCCGGATATATTTGGGTTACGTCGGGGGCGACCGAGATAGGCAGACTTGATTATATTAAGCGTACGGGTAAACCGCTTGACGGAAACGATGACGACAATAAAACCGATTATGCCGCACAAGGGCAGTCTGTTTTAATGCAGACCTACCGTCAGTTTATTGACAATAATTACAGCGTGAGACAGATTTTAGTCGAACATCAGCATTTTAACGACGAGGAAAAACGCAAGCACTTGTTTGAAATGTTAACACGTTGCCCTAAACAAAACGCCATTCCTATTGTAAATTATAACGACGCCATTTGCAGCGAAGAAAACAGGAAATGGGAAATTTCAAAAATTAAGGAAAAGCAGGGCAGAGCTATCGAATGTATCGATAACGATGAAACAGCCAGTCAGATAGCGTGTATCGTAAAATGCAAAACTCTTTTGATTTTGTCTACGCTTGACGGCATTTATAAAGATATCTCTGACAGCAATTCGCTTGTCGAAAAAGTGTCGGGAAAAGATTTGTATGAGTTGTTAGACAACGTCGCCGAACTTCAGAATCACTGTTACGGCTCAAACAGACAGGGTTCGCACGGAGCGAAAGCGAAGCTTGAATATATCAAAGAACCGCTTAAAAACGGTACGAAAGTTATTATCGCCAATTCTAAATATTCTATAAACGATATTTTGAAGGGGAACGTCAAGTCGACCGTTTTCGGACTTTAACGACAGCCTGCACTAAAGTGCAGGCGTTTTAAACGCTTAAATTTAAATGCGTAAATTTAAATCTGCGTAATAAGCGATTAAAAGTAAAAATTTATAGCGAAACCGCCTTAATGGATTTTAGTTTAATTTTGTAAAACGGCAAAAAAAGGAAACGTTTTGTTTAAACATAAATCGCTAAATTGCGGGACTATACAAGAAGTTGTTATAAATTTATTTTACAATAATCGAACGGAGAGTATATGAAAATTATAATTGCACGACACGCCGATCCTGATTATGAAAAAGATTCTTTGACAGAAGCGGGTTTTATCGAAGCTAAAAGCCTTGCAAAAAGACTTTCAAAAATCGAAGCGAACGAGGTATACGTTTCGCCGTTAGGCAGAGCCAAAGCGACTTGCCGTGAATATGAAAAAATCAGCGGCAAGCGAGCTGTCGAAAAAGAGTTTTTAAAAGAGTTCAATCACGCCGTGTACGATTCCGAAATAGGACAAATGAATCAACCATGGGACTTTATGCCGAAATATTATTTTTCTCATTCTAAGTTGAGAGATTATGACGGTTGGCTCGATTCTGAGTGCATGAAAAGCGGTGATATAAAGACGCATTATGATAAAGTTACCGCCGAGTTCGACAAACTTTTGGCATTGCACGGATATGAAAGAGACAAAGGCTTTTATCTGGCAAAAAGACCTTGCAACGATACGATTTTGCTGTTTTGTCATTTCGGAATAGAATGTGTTTTATTGTCGCATTTAGCGTCAGTTCCGCCGCTTGTTTTTTCTCAAAGTTTTTGCTGTTTGCCGACAGGTGTGACTACCATAGTGACGGAAGAAAGGGAACAAGGCATAGCGTCTATGCGTTGTATAGGGTTCGGAGACTTATCTCATCTTTATGCCGACGGGATAGAACCTTCGTTTTCGGCAAGGTTTTGTGAAAAATTTACCGACGATACAAGACATTGAAACTGCGATTTTATTTTTGCTCCCAAACGAATTTTATTTTGCGTTTAAGCGTCGTATGCGGTTACGCAACAGAAAACAGATAGGCGGCAAAAAATAAAAAATTGCAATAAGGTTGTAAAAAATAAAGGATAAATTGTTTATTAGGTAGGGATGGAAAAAAGACTGAACAGGATACTCCTTGAAATTAAAAACGGCGATAAAAGTAAATTTGACGAACTTTATGAGTTGACAAAAAAGTTTGTTTATTTTACCGCTTTAAAAATAGTCCGTGACAGTATGTCGGCAGAAGACGTGATGCATGACGTATATATCGCCGTTATGCGTAATATTTTAAGTTATTCCGACCAAAGTAACGCGTTGGGCTATATATCGACAATCACCAAAAACATGGCGTTAAACTGCGTAAAAAAGAACGAGCGAGCCGTAAAGGTAGATTTCACAGAGCCGCTTAACGAGAAACTGTTCAGCGATGGCGGCGATATGTCGAAACCTGTTTTAGATATTGCCGCAAGAGTTTTAACCGACGACGAATATGAAATGGTATTGTTAAACGTTGTCTCCGGTTATAGGCAGGTTGAGATTTCAAAAATGCGTGGGGAGCCTGTTTCAACGGTGAATTTTAAAATTAAAGCGGCGCTCAAAAAAATAAGAAAAGAATATGAGGGAGATTAGTATGATGAATATAAAAAGAGAATTAAAAAAAGAATCACGCAACGTTCCCGATATTCGAGAAAGAGTAAAATCTGAATTGGGAATAGAAAAACAGCCGAAGCAAGCTAAACGACTTAATAAAACGTGGCAATATCTTGCAATACCAATATGCGCCGTCGTCGTTGTGGCAATTGTTCTCAGCGTAGTGTTGATACCGAAAACGGGCGATAACGTCATAAACGGAATAACGCAGACGCAGGCAAATTACGGCAAAGCGGCGATTATGGCTTTTGACGTAATGAACGGCATATCGCTTGAGGCGGGAAGTGCTTCGTATGAGAGCAATCTGTCACTTGTAGAACAAGTCAACGGATATATAAAGTCGTTTGAAAAATATCTGGATGATTCCGTTTCGATATCATTAATCGATAAAGATAAAGCAAACGGACTGAAAATTGTAAGCGGCAGCGAAGAGTACTTTTTCCGTTATAATGCAAACGAAGGCAATGAAAAGGCGATAGAGGGAATATTCACCGTAGGAGAGAAAGAATATTTCACGGAAGCAAGAGTCGGCGTCGAGGAAGAAAAGGGAGAGTCGACGCAGTACGTTTTTATGACGATGTACTACGACAAAAGTAAAGGTGACAGTTATATTCAGCTTGAATACGAAATAGAAAACGAAAAATCGGAAAAAGAATCGGTTTTGAAATATTACGTTTACTTAGACAACGTTTTAATTGAACAAACAAAGATAGAAACGGAAATAGAAGCAAACGAAAGGTCAGTTGAGATTTTTATCGCTAAGGGCGAAAAAACCTTTAAATACAGTTATGAAATCGAAGATAACGAAGCGGAGCTTGTTATCGAAGAAAGCGATAAGCCGCAAATTTCCTGCAAACTGATATTTTCCAAAAGCGGAAATATATATAAATTCGACGACTATGACGAAATAGTTATCGACGATTAAATTTTTTTGTAAAAAATAAAAAATTTCAATATTTATTGGAAAAATTGCCTCCTTATTTGTTCTTATTTTAGAACGAAACAAAAGGAGGCAATTATTATGAAGAAAAAGATTTTATTTATAGTTGCAATTTTAGTTATAGCAGTAGCTGCCCTTTCGGCATGCTCGGTCGGCGGCGCGCAACGAAACGCAAAAATCAACGTCCTTGACGTTTACGGGTTTTCGGCGGTTACCGGGACGAATCTTTTAAGTTCGGCAGGAGAGTCGGGTGGCGAAGCGAAAGTATCCGCAGACGTAAGCACGGACGAAATTGAGGCGGTAAACGATTACGTAAAAATGCTTGACGGATATCTGTCCGACGGCGGTTTCAGTTCTCGGGCGGTTGAATCGGATAAAGCGGAATATGCCGTGAAAGTTATTATATCTACAAGTAAAATGGCGGGCGAGGCGGAATACTATTTATATTACAACGAAACGGACATCGAGACGGGCGAGAGCGTCGACGACGATGAGATTGAAAACTACACGAAAACTACACTCAGCGGAATAATGGTAAACGGAGAAAACGTCTATTTCCTCGAAGGTAAAAAGACTTTGGAAGTCGAAACCGAAGATGGCGAAACG
>CAMGKS010000011.1 GCA_946056785.1 uncultured Clostridia bacterium | reverse complement strand
ACCGAGCCAAAGCCGTGCAAAAAATTTCGCCTTTAATAAATTATAATCTGCTTAAATTGCATAAAACAAATTCCTATCTTTTTCGGCTTTATCGATTTTACGTTTATTACACTATAAGATAATGCGATAAACGCTTTACTCGCAATTTACAAAAAAATATCTTGATTTCCCCGAAATTTGCTTAGCAAAGATAACGAAGCAAAATAAAAGATAAGGCAATGCCTTATCTTTTATAAATCGTCTGCGTCCTGAACAGGTTCTTTACCCATAGACGGCATACCCGTATACATACCGTTCGGGTCTGCTATAGCGCTAAGAAACGGCGCTTTGATAGGCGGATTATTCTTTGCCGCCTTGCCTTTTTTATCACGTTTTTTCTTCATATTTTTAGTTTGACTAAATCTTATTGTTTTATTCATACATTATTTTTTTTGTCCGTATAAATTAATTGCCTTTAAAAATGCATAGCAAAATAAGTCGGACTAAATGACAAAGCGTTTTTTTTGAAACCGTTCGCCTTATTTTCTTGGCGTCTTAATTATCTCTTTATTAAAAACGCTACCGTCATAAAGGCAAACTTTTGTTTACGTCGTTTATCATAAAAATTTACCCTTTTGTTTATAACTTTCGAAAAACGTAGCTGCTGCCGAGCAATAAAATTATTACGTACTGTAAATAAATTGCTTTTTTAAAACCTTTGGTTTATAATTTCCATAGTAAGTGCAAGTTTGTTTTATAAAAACAATTTCTCCTTAAAACGTGAGCAATTAAAAAATCTAATGAGGACTCGCAATGGAAAAACAAAATATAAAGGAATTATTTAAATTAATCAACAAACATCAATATGGAAAAATCAACACGTACGAATATCGTGACTTTTTTCCTGCCACTTTTAAAAACGCCATACCTGAGTTGCAAGCATTAAAAATCAAACATCCTTCCTGGAGCGGACCGATTGACGATGTCATAAAAAATTGTGAAGATATAGAAAGGGAATTATCGGAAATTAAAGAGCCTGAATTTATCCCGGGAAAACCCACCTTGCCGCCTTGTACAATATATATAAACGATTTGGGCGGTCGGAATCTCGAAATACTTGAAGACCTCATCTGGGAAGGGCAACCGTGTACCGACCCGGAGCTAAGGCAGGGAAATTTTTATGAAACCTACAAAGACATCGTCGCGGAGAAGGCAAAAACTCAACCGAAAAAAGCACAGGCATTCGACAACGTTTTTAATCCGCTTAAAAACATTTTGGGAGAAAACAACCTTGGTTTGTTTTCCTCGCTTGATACTTTATTTTCTTCAAATGATAACAAAGAAGACTCCGACGAAAACGATTATGCAAGTAGCTCAAGCGACGAAGTTGAAACGGAAAGCCAAAACGGCGGCATAAAATTCTGCCCTTATTGCGGAAACAAATTGACCGTTGCCGGTGCAAAATTCTGCCCTAATTGCGGAAAATCGCTGAATTAAAATCAAAGTCTTTCATAGCTTTGCCGGGGGGGGCAAAGGCAATAAAGATAATTTATAAAGGCGGCATTTAGCTTGAAATCGGCTATGCCGCTTCCTAAAAAGTTTATGTCCAAACGCCTGGCGTATTTGTAAATGAAATTGCATACCAACGCAAAAATATTTGATTAAAGGCTAACGCTTCCTTAGTTAAACGGATATAACAGTCCCCTCCTAAGGGACCGTTGTGGGTTCGATTCCCGCAGGGAGTACCAAAAGGCAGCCAAAGGCTGCCTGTTTTTTTGCCTCTTATGCCGGTTTTAATAATTGTTTTCAACTTGAAAATCGGCATTTAATTTACGCTCTTTTTATTTAATTTCTCTCTGCTTTTTTAGACGTTTTTTGTTCGATTTTTATTTTGTATTAATATGACGGTTATTCAATTTATCGTACGCTTTATTCCGTCGGATACTTAATTTTGTTTTTACCGTACTTTTTTTGATTTTTAATTAGTATTACTATGACAGCCAATATGTCGAAAAGTTTACGCATCGTATGTTCTTCGGTTTTTAATTTTCGGTTTTTAATTAATATTGCTATGACGGTTATTCAATTTACCGTACGCTTTATTCCGTAGGATATTTAATTCTGCTTTGTACGTACGTTTTTTGTTTGGTTCCGAATTTATATGAGGCTGCTTAATTTTGTTTTGACGCTTTAATTTGGTTTTATGTTTTCAAAAATGAAAAGCCGAGCTTTTTGCCCGACTTATATTTTGTCCGATTTTATTTAAAGCCTGTATAAATAAAAATTCATTTTAAATTTTCAAATTATTCTACTGCATAACTATGCCGTAAATAAAATTTTCCGATGCGTCTACTTTTACAAAGCTTTCAGATTTTGCCATGCTAAATTAAAAGTTTTTTCCATTTTCTGCGACAAGAGATTTGTTTTAAACAAAATCTCTTATCGCAGATTTAACAATCGTTTTACTAAAACGGTTACTATTTTTTAAGCTCTACGATTCCTGCCTGAGCGTCGATTGTCCACAAAGTTGAAGACCAACCCGACGTGGCGGCAACTATCGCCGTTTCAGCATTCGCCGAATTTGTAACGGTAGCGTCGGTGCTGTCTACCGTAATAGATGTTCCCGTATTTATTGTGCAATATGAAGCATTGCCGACAAAAGCTAAGCTCGAATTGTTTTGAGCGAACATAGTTCCCATACCGGCAATCGTTCCGGTGCCTACTCCGTCAAGCAAATTTACGGTTATCGAACCAAGCGAGAGACAATTATTTACCGTGCTTTCTGTGTTTCCTACGTAGCCTGCAAAACCGCCTAAGGCAATCATCGTCGAAGACATGTCATAAGTTATATCGCTTAAAGAAGCACAGTTTGTAAGCGATAAGTAATTGTCGGAATATCCGATAAATCCGCCTACGTATGAACCTCTGTTCTGTTTGCAGAAAATAGTAACGTCAGCCAGGCAATCTGTAGCTTCTCCGACAAACCTGCCGGCAAATCCGCCGATAGCCGCATTTACGTACTGATCTACCAAAGCGTAATTTAAAGTTATATTGCCTTTTGCCGAACAATTAGACACAACGCCGCCTATTTTCGATTTGAAATATGCAAACAGTCCGCCGGCATAACTCCAACCTAATCCCGCTATACCGTCGGCATATTTGATGGTGTAATCAATTTCGGCATGGCAATTTGTCACGTAACCTTGTGCATAGTCAAGCATTATGCCGCTACCCGCATATCCGTAAAGCGTAGCGTCGGCAACCATACCTCCGAATACAAACGCTCCTTGCGAAGTCTTTTCCCCTGCCACTGTCGCGTTTATTCTGCAACTGTCAAACGAAGTCTGAATAGACATATACACAAGACCTGAAACCGCATTACCCGAAAGGTTTCCGCTGAAGTTACAGTTCTTTATCATGCTTGAAGTTGCCCAATATGCAAACGGTGAAACGCAATCGGCAACGCTGCCGTCTTTTATGGTTATACCGACCGTGTCGAGCGTTCCGTAAATGAGGTCACGGAATAAAACAGCGGAAACTGCAGCCGAGGTTTCAACGTCTTCGAAATTTACGTTTAAAATCGTACCGCCATACGAACGGCCGTATCCGAAAATCGCATTGCTTGTCTTTACGTTGTAAAGCTTATATCCTTGACCGTCAAAAATACCCGTGAACTCCGTGCCGAGATAAGCGTCGACTCCAGACATATCGATATCGGAAGTAAGTTTATAATATCCGTCCGGGTTTGACGAAATTGCCTTAAACTCATCTGCCGATGAAACGTATGTAATTGTCGATTCGGCAAGCGTAACGACTATCATAACGTCGGAAGCAACGTCGGTAAAGGTTATTCCGCTGTTGATTGCGGCATTAAGTTCGCTTGTGCCGCATGCAAGATAAAACAGTTCAGATTCGGTTGCCCCTTTCGTTTTATACGTGTACAAAATATTGCTTATGCAATATCCCACAGGAACGTTGAACGTAACTGAAATATCGTCCACCGCCGCAACGTCCGCCATAAAACGCGTAACCGCCGTATGCACTCCGCTGTTCATCGTCATATTTTCGTTTGAACAAGTAAGAATCGTTTTATAAACGTCCCCTTGAGCTATCACGACGACAACGCCGTTTTCGCCGAGATAGTCCGAGAAGAAATCGAGTGCGAATTTTTCGCCTGCCCTGACAGATTCGCCAAGGTCCGCTCCGCCGTACGTTGCCGAAACGACGTAATAACCCGATTTAAGAATGATTGCTCTTTCTTCTTCTACGTTGCTTGCATACGTCACCGACATATCAGGGTCGGTATCTGCGTCGGAACCGTCTCTACAGATGTTATAGCCGTCGCTCAAATCAAGATAGGTTTCAATTTCAGCCGCTGAAAGGACGGTCGTAGTATCCGTAACTTTGTCGTACAATTTAACGACGAAATCGGTGGTGTGAGTTTCGTATTCCCACGATACGCCGTAATATATCATTTTTTCGACGCTTGCTATGCTATACTCTATAAGTCCGTTGGAATCTGCCGCGGCAAGCTCAACGGCTTCGTTATCGTCGTAAAGTTTAAGAGCTCTGCAACCGCCCGATACTTTGATTTTTAATTTTAAAGACGTTCCGAATTCAATATAAGACGGAAGCGGTCCGTCAATCCACGTTACTCCGTCGTCCAAAGAATATTGAATATCGAGCGTCGCACTACCGGAACCGGCTTTTAAATGTATCTGAGAAGAGAAAGTCTGAACCGTTGCCGAAATTCCGGCGTCATTGTTTCCGTCCATACGATAGCTCAATTCGGATGTCTGATTGCCGCTGTTAAACAAATAACCGCAAATATATACGTAAGACTGTGATTTATATTTGTCGACAAACGTTATCTCTGCTTTACCGACGTATTCGTGCCAATCGAATGTAAACGTAATGGTGTTGTTTACTTCGTCTACAACGCCGACTTTTTCGGTAAGGGCACCGTCGGCGGTCGGTTTGCCGTACATTTTAAACGTCGTGAAATATTCCGGTTTATAATTTGAAATCGTGTACGTATAAGTAATACGTTGCGTTTCTGCCGCAAACGTTAAATCGCTGCCGTTGTCTGCGTTGTTAATGTTGTAGCAGCCGCCGCTTAAAACTTTTGATACGCCGTTTACTTTTAAGCGGGCAAGTGTATATCCTTCTTTCGCCACAACGCTTATTGCCTGAGACGTATATTTGATTACGGTTAACGTTGACGGATACGGCGTTACGCTGCCATAGTCGTAATAGTTTCTGTATTCGACGTTTTCGCCCGTAAACGTATAGGTCACGTATTCGGTATAAAATACAAATTCATAAGTGACGTCGACTTTATCGAAAGTCAAAGTAAAACCCTCAGCTATACTTGTATCGCTTTCGCTTCTGTTAGGGAAGAAGGTAGAATAGAGGTCGTTTAAAATATCTCCGTCTTTATAAACGTGAACCTTTCTGCCGTAGCCCAAGCTAATCCACACGGAATCTGTTCCGGTGTAATATTGCGTATAGGTGTCTTTTGTAGTAATAAACTGGTCATGATCGTTTTTTGCATCGTCGTCGATATAGCTTTTCGTAATAGTTATAGTAGTTTTTATCGGAGCGACTTTGATCGTTACGGTTCCGCTTGAAGAATTTATCTCAGGCAAAACGATTTTGCCGCCAGACAAAGCCGTGGCAAGTTCCGCATCGCTCAAAGCGTTTCCGAATACTTTCACTTCCGCTAACGTGTAGCCCGCATCGAGAGAAAAAGCAAGGTCGTAAGTCGTTGTATATTCATAACTAATATTTTCTGCAACGGTAATATGATTTACGGAATCAGGGAAATAAGCACTGTAAGCAGATTTACTTATCGTAACAGAGCAAACCTTCAAAGCGATTTCAACGTTAATCGTCATATCGGCATAAAGCATAAACGAACTGCTATAATCCGACGTATATTCTCCTAATTGTTCGATGCCGGCAATCTTTACCGATTTAATTTCATAATTGCTGTTTGTCACCGCTATCGACAAACTGTGTTCGCCGTAGGCGTATTCAGTCGCGGCAAATCCGGTCGTAGCCGTTCCGTCTACTTTGACCGTGCCTTGTGCACTGCCCGTTATGCTAAGCGTCAAGTTATACTTTTCGGCAGCGACTTTAAAAGTTACGGCAAGAGAATGGTTTTCCGTAACGTTATTGAAAACAAAACTTTGTGCGGCAAGCTTGTTTACTCCGTCTACCGTGAGCGTATCTATCGTATAACCCGCATTCGGCGTAAAAGATACTGTATAATCGCTGCCGTAATTTACGTTTACCGTTCCCGTCTGATTTGCCGTTCCGTTTTCGCCCGCACTGATTTCAAGCGTAAGCTGCGTTGCGTTTACGGTAACGTAACCGGTTGACGACAAATACATCGACGTGTCGTCAGGCGTAAAGGTAACGCCGTAACTTCCGTTCACGCTTGTTATTACTTCCGAGCCGTTCGTCCAACTGAACGTACCCGAAACCGACGCCGTTCCTCCCGACAAAACGACGCTTGAAAGAGTCTGCCCGACGTAGTTGGTTCCGCTTTGAACAGGGACTGCCGTTATCGTCGTTTGCTGTTTTGTGATTTCAAAATTCCTTAAAGCCGTTTTAGCTCTGTAATTTAAATCTTCCGTCGCACTGATTCTTACGGTATATTCTCCGACGGCTGTCGGTGCGGTAGTCGAATACGTAGAATCTGAAGCAGAACGCAATTTATATTCGATTGTATAGCTGCTGTTTGAAACGCTGTATTCGCCTGCCAGAATTGCAAGCGGCGAACCGGTATATTGCTTGTCGATATTTTCGTTTATCGTAACTACGCCGTCGGCCTTCGATATATTGAAGTTGCATTCTTTTTGCGTGCCAAGATACGTATCCGTTTCTGACAGTACAACCTTCACTTTATAATCGCCTGCGTTTATAGGAGCTGACGCCATTAAAACGTATGACGAACCGTCGAACTCATACCACTCGAAATCAACCGTGCCGTCGCCCGTTTTTTCATAAGTCGGCGCCGTTATTGCCGCCCCGGTATAAGATTTGTATAAAACGTTAGACCAATCGCACGTAAGCGTTGCCGCATTCTTTGAAACCAAAACCGTAACTTCGATTCCCGTCACCGTTTTATATCTTCTTTCTTCGTCGCCCGGCACGGTGTAACTTACCGTAAAAACGTTGTTTCCTGCAGGACCTACGGACGTTGCGATATCGCTTTCAAACGTAAATCCGTCAGGCAACAAAACGTCGCCGAGCATCTGTCCGCATTTTGCGGTAAGTCCTGTCGGCACCGAATAGACCGGCGTTTCCTGAGCAAGTTTTTCAATTTCTACCGACTCGCTCTCCCAACCGCAAACGGTACATACTTGTTTTTTACTGCCTTCTAAAATGTACGTAGGCTCTTTAACGATAACCCATTCAAGGTTGTGCGACGCCTTATCCTTTTTTAAATCACAACCTATACAACCGTACCAATGTTCCGTTGCGTCGTAAGACCATTCGGTTGAAAAACTGTGAACGTGCTCGTCTTCAGTGCCGTTTTCTACCGTACTTCCGCTATTTACGGAAGCAGAGTCTCGGTTACAAGCAACAAGGACTAAGCTTAAACTTAAGACCGTTATAAGCAACAACATAACGGTTAAAATCTTTTTGTTCATATACCCTCCACTATATCTCTTACATAAATTCTTTATCGTGCGTATAAAAAATTGCAATAAAAAAGTTACTATACAAATATAGTAACTTTTCAGTCTATTGTAATAATATTAATACTTTTTAGCCATCATCAGGAAGCGAATTAAATGCCCTAATCGATTTTTTGGCCATCTGGCCATTTTTTATTTTTTTATTTTCCCGCCCTTTTGACAGAAACATACAATCAACGCTATTGCATAATAGACGGGGATAAGCAAAAACGTAAGCCATGCCCCTCCTGAGTTTCCGTTATAAATTGTCAATTCAAAAATTATAGCGCACACAAACGAAACGTTGAAAAAAAACATCCAAAATCGCTTTTGTACGTAATGAATGAAAACTATCAAAAACAGCAACGGCGGCACTATCGGAAGGGTAAACCATATAAGCCATATTCCTTGCACTTTGAAACACGCAGTCTGTACGATTCCGCAAATCAATGCATATACGCCAAAAAAACAAAACGCAATTAAAAACATTTTTAAAGTTAATTGCGACTTATGGCGTTGTTTTAACTCATCGAAACTTTTTTCCGGAAATCGTGCGGCAGTTATTTGCTCTTCGGACATTTCCTTTTTCAGCATATCGTCAACCGAAACGTGATACAACTCTGACAAAGCCAACCATGCCGACACCGAAACGATTGGAATCGACGGAGCGTTTAAACTCCTTTTAGGTATACCTTTTGAGCATCAAACCACTCTTTGACGAATTTACTGCCTTTTGATAAAATTAAAATACAGACGGCTTACGGAGGCTTAAAAACCTTTTATGCCCTGCCAAAATAAATTTAAAAACTTTTAAAAAATTTGGTATATTTTGGAATATACTTTTAACAAACAAAAACTTTGCTAGTCTATTGAAACGTTAAATAAAAAAAGAAACGGCATTGCCGTTTCTTTTTTTATAATTATTCTTCTGCTATTACGCTTTGCGGACATCCGTCTTCGCAAGCTCCGCAATCGATACATTCTTCCGGATTGATAACGTATTTTCCGTCACCTTCCGAAATAGCTCCTACAGGGCAAGTATCTGCACAAGCACCGCAGCTGATACAACCGTCTTTGATAACTCTTGGCATAGTAAATCTCCTTTTACTTTTAATAATTAGATTTTAGCATATTTGATTTTTATTGTAAACATTTTTATTGCAATTTTAATTTTCTTTCTCATCGGTACTATCGTCAATTTCACTCGCATTCTGCCTTGCCGTAATTCCGATTTCACCCAACTTATACGTTCTGCGTTCGATAGACCCGTCTTTAAGCTGAACTTTTGCCGTAACCGTCTGACGAATTAAATCGTTAGATTCGACAACCGCTCTGCCGTCTTTGGTTTTTATTCCCGAACCTATTTTCGGCATCTGTTTAAACACTTCGGTATAATATTCGTTTTCGTATTTCAAGCAACACATAAGCCTGCCGCAACAACCGTTTATTTTCTGCGGATTGAGAGACAAACCTTGTATTTTAGCCATTTTGATTGTAACTTTTTCAAAGTCCTGCAAATGCGTGGTACAACAACACGGTCTGCCGCAAACGGCAAGTCCGCCTCTCATCTTTATATCGTCACGCTCGTAAATTTGCCTTAATTCTATCCTTACTTTAAATACTGCGGCAAGCTCTCTTACAAGTTCACGGAAATCTACTCTGCCCGAAGACGTGAAATAAAAGATAAGTTTATGCCGATCAAAAGTATATTCGGCGTCTACTAATTTCATATTCAGATTAAGTTTGGTTGCTTTTTCGCAAATGACGTCGAGAGCCTTAACTTTATCTTCTTCGTTCTTTTTCACCTGTTCCAAATCTTTGGGCGTAGCCTTTCTGATAACGGGTTTAAGAGGCGAAACGATTTCCTTTTCGTCAACCTCTTTGTTCGGAACGGTGATGATTCCGTATTCCACGCCTCTTGCAGTTTCGACGATAACGCCGTCACCTTCATTAAAATCTATTCCTTCCGGCCCGAAATAATATACTTTAGCCGAATTTTTAAATTTTACGCCTACTATCAGCGACATCTGTATTTTACCTCCAATATCGTAAAAAGAAGTCTTTCAAGTACCACTTCTTTAGGTATGTTTTGTTTGAGTTTTGCCCTTGCTCTGTTAATTTCAAAAATACATTTCCCCGCGGCGACCACGGATATATCCGATTTCAAAGGAGCAATTTTGCTTAAAACGTGTTTCGACAAAATAAGTTCGTCATCAAAGTTAAGAATCAGGACGTCTCTGAGCAAAACGGATAGAACGGTCAAAAATTGTTCAAGTCCTCTTTCAATCTCTTTTTTCGCACCTTCCGACGATATAAAACCCAAAATATCCGAAGAACGTTTCACTTTAAGCAGCATATCGATCGCAAGATTAAAACTTTCGATATAATCGGGATTAATAGCGATTTTTGCAGCTTGAGAAAGTTTGCCTTCGCTGCACGACGCCGCTATCGCCGACAAATTTTCATCGCCCGTTAATTCCAACATTTCTCGATATACCGTTTCAAAATCGAAACGGTCTATAGGCACTGTGCGGCATCTGGATTTTACGGTATCCAAAATTGCCGAAGTATTGGCTGTCCCCAAAAATATCGTAACGCCCTCAGGCGGTTCTTCAAGAGTTTTCAAAAGCTTGTTTTGCGCCTCTCTCGTCATAAGGTCGGCACAATTAATATAATACAATTTATGGACGCCGTTGACAGGTTTTATAACGGCAGAGGACACTAAATCTTTTATAGCGTCGACTTTAATTTTTGCCTTTTCAAGGTTTATTTCGATTACGTCCGGATTTACCATATCGATGATTTTTTTACACTCGCTGCATTCAAGGCAAGCGTCTGACTTCTCGCAAAAAATCGCGCAGGCAACCAGTCTGAAAAAATCCGGCAAAATATCTTCGTCCGTTGTGGATATAATATAAGCGTGCGTCAAACCTTTTTTTACGTCATTTAAAAAAAGTTTAAACGCACGACTGTTTTTTAAAGCGTTATAAATCAATGAATAATTCCCCTGTTTCTCAATGCTTCAAGAATTTTGTTGTGGGTTTCCTTTTTATCGATACACGGAGTAATTCTAACAATTCTGTCCGGTTCACGGTCGGCCTCGTCTATATAAGCCTTATAAACTCTGGAATGGAAATCGCTGTTTTCCGCTTCGAGACGATCCTCTTTTTTCACCGTTCTGAAAGCGTCGTCGGGGGAAAGGTCGATAAAAACGGTAAGGTCGATTTTAAGATTGTCGGTTGCAAAGTTCGAAATTGCTCTTACTACGTTTACGTCGATGTTTCTTCCACCGCCCTGATATGCGATTGACGAATCGATAAACCTGTCGCATATTACAAGTTTTCCTTGCCCAAGAGCCGGACGTATGATTTCTTCGACAAGTTGCGCACGGCTTGCCGCATACAAAAGCGTTTCGGTTTTAGCCGTCATTTCGGAATTCTCAACAGCCATAATCACAGAGCGTATCTGCTCGGAAATTTTCGTACCTCCCGGTTCTCGGACGAAAACCGCTTCCTGCCCGGTCTTTTCCATATACTCTTTTAAAAGTTTGAGTTGCGTGCTTTTTCCGACTCCGTCGCAGCCCTCAAACGTAACCATCTTTCCTTGCATATCTCTCTCCGTTTAATCCATTATAACACATATTTCGTTATTAACAAGATTAAACACGTTTTTATTCTTTAAAAATTCAATTTTTTCTTCCGTAATTTTTTCCCCTTCGAATATAACCGGGACTCCCGGAGGATAGCAACCTATATCGATTGCGCAAATTTTCCCGACGGCTCGTGACAAATCTATAAATTCCTTTTTGCCCGCCACGCTAATCACTTTGTCAAAACGCTTAAGTTCGTTCAACGTCTTTCCGTCAAAAGGTTTGCCGTACGTCTGTTGTTCAGACATCCTGACCGTCAATTTGTCGAGCCATTTCTCGTTTTGAAAATTCAATATAAACACGCAATATTCGCCCCACGTCATTTCGGGATAAAAACCTGCTTTTTCAAGGTCGGAAGCATTTGCTTTCACGACGAGCCTTGAAAAATCGTCGCTTACCCTTACTTTGTCTTTTAAAACAGACTTTATACCGTCGACTTTGCGTTTAAGTTTTTTAAATTTTTCTTCGCCGAAATCGTCATAAAAACTTCTCGCAAAATCGATGCTCGCCATAACGACGTAACTCGGGCTCGACGTATTAAACTTAGCTCTGTAAAGTCTTGCCGTTTTTCCGTCGCCCTTTACGTTCAGAACGGCTCCGCCGCCGTACACGGGCATGGTTTTATGCAGACTTTCAACCGCCATATCCGCAAAATTTATCGCCGCTTTCGGCAATAGACTCGAAAATGCGAAATGAGCTCCTTGAGATTCGTCCACAAACAGTTTTGCTCCGTATTTTCGACAAACCTCGGATATGTTTTCAAGATCAAGCACGTTGCCGAAATAGTCCGGACTGGTAACCGCCAAAGCGTCGTATCTTTTTTTTTCAAACGCTCGTTCGACGGCGTCTGCCGTTAACCTTAACGGAAAACCCTCCGCGTCGTACTCTCTATGCAATACGTCCGCCTTAAAGGAAAAATTCCTTACCGCTTCGAACACGCTTTTATGCGAAAAGCCGTCCACCAAAATGCTGTCGCATTCGTCCCTTAAAGTTCTCAAACCGACTCTTATGGCACTTGTCGCACCACACGTAAAAATCAGGCTGTCCGCCGCTCCGTAGCTTTTTGCCAAAAGCTCCTCGGCTTCTTTGATAACGCCCGTCGGGTTTAAAAGGTTGTCGGAAAAATCAAGTTCGGTAAAATCGTATTTCGCACTTTCATAAAGTTCGGATATGTTTTCGCCCGCATGAGACGGCATAAAAAACCTTTTCAGTTTTGCGTGAGCTTGCTTTTTGATAACTTCGTAAAGAGGACGGTTCATAGCACAAGTTTATATTAAATAAACTGTTTCTGCAAGCAAAAAACAATGAAATATTATTGAAATAATCAAAACGAAATTGCCGCTCTTTCTCAAAATCTTCAATTCGGACGAAATATTTGACAACGCATTTATTAGGTATTATTATATTATAAGTTATTCGGAGAAAATAATATGGATTTTAAAACTATTGAAAAAAAGTGGCAACAAAAATGGGCTGACACAAAACTTTACAGTTTTGACAAATCACGCATGGACAAAAAATATTACGTTCTCGAAATGTTTTCCTATCCTTCGGGAGCAAAACTTCATGCAGGGCATTGGTTCAATTACGGACCTGCCGACAGCTACGCAAGATTTATGCGTATGCAAGGTTATGAAGTTTTTCAGCCTATGGGATTCGACGCATTCGGACTTCCGGCGGAGAACTACGCCATAAAAACAGGTATCCATCCTGAGGACAGCACTCTTAAAAATATAGCTACGATGGAACAACAATTAAAAGCTATGGGAGCAACGTTCGATTGGGACTATGAAATTAAAACCTGCATGCCGGACTATTATAAATGGACTCAGTGGATATTTCTTCAACTCTATAAACACGGACTCGCATACCGTAAAGAAGCCCCTGTAAACTGGTGTCCTTCCTGCAACACCGTTCTTGCAAACGAACAGGTTGTCAACGGAGAATGCGAAAGATGCGGCTCTACCGTCATAAGAAAAAATCTTACGCAATGGTTTTTTAAAATCACCGATTACAGCGAACAACTTCTCGAAGGCTTAAACAAACTCGATTGGCCGGAAAAAACCAAACTTATGCAAAAAAACTGGATAGGTAAATCTTTCGGCAGCGAGATAGAATTCAAGACGGAAGATGGTGAAAGCTTTAAAGTTTTTACGACAAGAGCCGACACGATTTACGGCGTAAGCTACGTCGTTCTTGCCCCGGAACATCCGCTCGTCGATAAAATCACGACAAAAGAAAATAAGGAAGCGGTTGAAAACTATAAGCTCGAATGTTCCAAAGCCACGGAAATCGACAGACTTTCGACCACACGTGAAAAGAGCGGCGTATTGACGGGAGCATATGCGATAAATCCCGTCAACGGCGAAAAAGTGCCTATCCTCATTGCCGATTACGTTCTTGCAACCTACGGCACGGGCGCGGTTATGGGCGTTCCGTCACACGATGAAAGAGACTTTGCTTTTGCGACAAAATATAACCTGCCTATAAAACGCGTCATCAAAAGCGCCGACGGCTCGCCTGACGACTTACCTTTCTGCGAAAAAGGCGTCTTGGTCGACAGCAAAGAATTCAGCGGAATGAAAAGCGAAGATGCCATAAAAGCAATAACCGCAAAACTCGAAAAGGAAGGCAAGGGCAAACTCAAAACAAATTATAGACTTCGCGACTGGCTTGTTTCCCGTCAAAGATATTGGGGCGCCCCTATTCCCGTCGTATATTGCGACCACTGCGGAATCGTTCCCGTTCCCGAAAAAGATTTGCCGGTAAAACTCCCGTACAACGTCGATTTCACTCCTGACGGAAAATCTCCGCTTTTAAAATGCGAAGAATTTATGAATACGACCTGCCCTGTCTGCGGTCGCCCTGCTCGCCGTGACCCTGACACGTTGGATACTTTCGTTTGCAGCAGTTGGTATTATCTCCGCTATCCGGACAACAAAAACGACTCTGAACCGTTTAATACGGAACTTATAAACAAAATGCTTCCCGTCGATAAATATATCGGTGGCGCGGAACACGCATGTATGCATCTGCTCTACGCGCGTTTCATAACGAAAGCCTTAAAGGATATGGGATATATCAATTTTGACGAGCCTTTCCTCTCTCTTGTCCATCAAGGCACTATTTTAGGACCTGACGGAAACAAAATGAGTAAATCGAGAGGCAACGTCGTTTCGCCTGACGATTGCATACAAAAATACAGCTCGGACATCTTCAGACTTTACCTTATGTTCTGTTTCTCATACGTCGAAGGCGGCCCTTGGAACGAAAGCGGACTTGAAGGAATACAGCGTTTCCTCGACAGAGTAGAAAGACTTGTTGCAAAAGCCGACGATAAATTCGTCGAACAACCTTTCGGCAAAGAAGAAAAAGAACTCAACTTCGTCCGTAACAGCACGGTAAAGCTCATGACGGAAAACATCAAAGCGTTTTCATTTAACACAGCGATTGCCCGTCTTATGGAATTTGTCAACGCTATGTACAATTATGACAAAAACGTTAAGGACAAAAACAAGCTTTTTTACGATTGCATAAAGGATATCGTTCTTTTGATTGCTCCGCTTGCCCCGCATTTTGCCGAAGAACTTCATGAAAGACTTGGCGGCGAATACTCCGTATTCAACCAAGCCTACCCGACTTACGACGAAAAAGCGTTGGTACTCGACGAAGTCGAACTTGCAATTCAGGTCAACAGCAAAATCAAAGGTAAAGTTACGGTTTCAAAAGACGCTTCCAACGAAGAAATCGAAAAAGCGGCAAGAGAAGTGATTGCGTCTCAGCTTGAAGGCGTAATGGTCAAAAAGGCAATAATAATTAAAGGAAGAATTATAAACTTTATAGTTTAAGGAGTATATATGTTAGACGTAAAATTCGTATGTGAAAACATAGAGCTTGTCAAAGAAGCTCTCAGCAAAAGAAGCGGAACGTACCCTATCGATAAGGTAGCGGACCTTGCCGCAAAAAGAAAAGAAATTATAAGAGAAGTCGAAGCTTTAAAAGCTCAGAAAAATAAAGTTTCGCAAGAAATAGCCGTCCTCAAAAAAGAAGGCAAAAACGCCGACGAGCTCGTTGCAAAAATGCGTGAGGAAGGCGACAAAATTAAAGAACTCGACGACAACTTAAACGAAGTTGAGTCCGGTCTTAAAGAGCTTATGTATGCCATTCCAAACCTCCCGGACAAAACCGTTCCGACCGGTAAAGACAGCGACGAGAACAGAGAAGAACGTAAATGGGGCGAGCCGAGAAATTTCGGATTCGAGCCGAAAGCTCACTGGGATTTGGGACTTAGTCTCGATATGTTCAACTGGGAACAAGCGGGAAAAATAACGGGAACGAGATTTACCGTTTACAGAAACTGGGGTGCAAAACTCGAACGTGCCATTATGAACTTTATGCTCGACACCCACGCAAAAAGCGGATACACAGAAATCTTCCCTCCTTTTATGGTAAACCGTGATTCTATGTACGGAACGGGGCAACTTCCTAAATTTGAAGAAGATATGTTTGCAATCAAAAATACGAACTATTATCTTATCCCTACGGCAGAAGTTCCCGTCACAAACCTTCACAGAGGCGACATTTTATCCGCCGACCAACTCCCTATAAAATATTGCGCATACAGTGCCTGTTTCAGAGGCGAAGCAGGTTCGGCAGGCAGAGACACAAGAGGACTTATTCGTCAACACCAATTCAACAAAGTCGAGCTTGTTAAATTCGCCCACCCTG
Source organism: uncultured Clostridia bacterium (assembly GCA_946056785.1). GTDB lineage: Bacteria > Bacillota > Clostridia > Christensenellales > CAG-917 > CAG-917. Next base: position 487 of record CAMGKS010000011.1, on the reverse strand, counting down.
ACCACAGCTTTGAAGAACTCGAAAGCCTTACAAATGACGCCGAAAAGATTTTACAACTTTTGGGACTTCCGTACAGAGTTGTTACCCTTTGCAGCGGCGACCTCGGTTTTTCCTCTACAAAGACGTACGATATAGAAGTATGGCTTCCTAGTTACGGCAGATACGTTGAAATTTCGTCTTGTAGCAATTTTGTCGATTATCAGGCAAGAAGAGCAAATATCCGTTTCAAAGAAAACGGCAAGACAAGATTCGTTCATACTTTAAACGGTTCGGGACTTGCAATAGGCAGAACTACCGCAGCGGTTATCGAAAACTATCAGAACGAAGACGGCAGCATAACCGTTCCAGAAGCGTTAAGACCGTATATCGGCGTTGACGTTATTAAATGATTTTAGCTTGCAAAGCGTAATACTATTGTCAGACAAATTCATAAATCGTTATAATAAATCATAAAAATTCAATTTATAATGCATTTAAGATTTCGACA
>CAMGKS010000010.1 GCA_946056785.1 uncultured Clostridia bacterium | reverse complement strand
TATTGATTTACTTTTTATTTATTTTTTCGTTTATTTTTTATTTACTTTTGATTTATTTCTTTTGATTTGTTTTTTTATTTATTTAGCCTTTATATACAACCCAAACAAAAGTTACGTCGCATACCGTAACGCTGCAACACAAAAGCCAAAATAAGAGCCTTGACTCTGTTTATCTGATTTTTATTATATCAAACGCTGAATTTTAAAACGTAATTTCGATTCCTTTAAGTCTATTTATAGCCCAATAAACTTTTTGCAAAACAGATTATGCCTTTTTAAAATAAAACTTATCGAATATATACGAATATAATTTAACTCTTTATGAGATTTTAACGCTTTTTGTCGGTTGCAAACGTTTTTACACTGCATTAAATATAGCTTTATTCAAAATATTTGTAATCAAGCTTGCCCATATCCGTAATAGGCATTTCGTCTATCTGCTCTATCGTTTTTGGAATATACCAATGCGACAAATTCGCTTTTATAACGTTTATGATTTTTTTCGTCATTTCATCGTCGATTAAAAAGTCGCCTTTCAACTCTACGATAAGATGAACGTACGGTTTTGTGCCGTTATATCGGCAAATGGCACAGCTGCTTTCCACTTCTTCCAGAGAATTTACCACCCTTTCGATTTCCGTCGGAAAAACGTTTATCCCCGAAATCTTTATAAGGCGTTTTTCTCTGCCTTTAAAGAATAAATATCCCTCTTCATCCATAACGGCAAGGTCGCCGCTTTTCAAATACTCTCTGCCGTCGATATTTATAAACGGACCTCTGTCGTCTCCTAAATAGCCTGCCATAAGCTGTTCGCCTGCAAAGCACATTTCACCGACTTCGCCTTGTTTAACCTTTTTGCCGTCGCTTAAAAGTTCAACGTCAACGCCGATAAGCGGTTTTCCTATCGATCCCAATTTTTCGCCCGACGTGTTAAGAGTGCATACGCTTCCCATCTCGGTAAGTCCGTATCCTTGAACGATTTTAACGTTGCCGCCGGAGTTCGAGAGTTTGTCGTAAACTTCTTTTATTACTTCTTCACCTAATGCGTCTCCGCCCACGTAAATCGTCTTTACGCCTTTAAAGCACTCTGCAAATTTCTTTTCCTTAACCATTTTTGCGAGCATATTCGGGATAACGTTCATACAGGTTACGTTATACTTTTTTATCTTTTTTAAAACCTTTGCGGCGTCAAAATAAGGAACGAGGCAAAGCATCATTCTTGTGCATAAACTTGCGTGCATGGTTGCGGCAAGACCGAATCCGTGAAAAATAGGAAGCACGGACAGCATAGTGCCACGTTCGTCATACGGGTCTCCCAACGTTTTAAGCATATTGCGTGAAAGAGCGTTAAGATTTTTGTTTGTAAGACGACTTGTTTTCGGCGCTCCCGTTGTTCCGCTTGAATGCATATACACCGCTACGTCTTCGCCGTTGCTGTGATAAGGTTCAAACTTGACGCTCCTTTTAAGTCCTACAAATTTTTCGGAAAACATAGGACACACGACAAGTCTTATTCCCTTAACCGATTTTCTGTATTTCATTACGTTTACGTCGCTGAGAATACAAATCTTAGGCTTAGTTAAATCAAGCTGGGCTTTAAAAATTTCGGGATTGCTTTTAGGATAGATTACGCTGACGGTCGCACCGATTCTGTTTGCGGCATAAAGTGCAATCAACGCTTGCGGGATATTCGGCAAACATATAACGATATTATCCCCGGCTTTGACGCCCATATTGACAAACGAGCCTGCAACTTTATCGACTTTTTTTAAAAATAAAAACAGCTCACGCTTTTTCCGTCCGTAAGCGTAAGCATTACCAAAAAAGGTAGAACGATATGCCCGCATATAATCGAACATCGTCCTGTTTATATTTTCACTTTCACAAACATACATCTTTTCCCCCTCCCTTTTTTTAGTATAAAAAAATTATTCGTATAAGTCAATAAATTTTTAAAATTTTAATACGCAAATAATTAGATTTATTTTTCGGTTGTAAAATCAAAAACCGTATCCCGCATAACGCTCTTTTACGTTAAACTTTACACTGAATAGAGGCAAAATCTGTAACCGATAAACGGATTGACGCAATCTTTTCAAAACTCCCGTTTACGTTTTGCCTTGCCAATAAACTTTATAAAATTTATCAAAACTGCAATGATTAAAGCACTATTTATCAAAATTGCAATAATTAAAGCACTTAAAAAAGTGCTTAATCAAATTTTTGTCTTTTATCCAACCCGCCGTAAAAAGTCAAACGGCTGAATTCGATTTAAAAGCCTTTTAACAAACGTCGCAAATTAATAGCGGCGTTTAAATTGTCGCCTCAGACGTTTTATTTTATCATTTCGATAATGCGTTTTGAATAATACAAATCGTGAATTGCAAGACCTATATTGTAAACAAGTATTCTCTCGTCATCGCTTTCTCTTCCCGGTTTTCTATTGCATATTACGTCGGCAACTTCTGAAAACGATTTATATTTATCGAAATATTTAAAATCGTGCAAGTGAGCGGTATCGTCGCCGAAAACCTTATCGAACGACAAATCGCATTGCATAAATCCCCTCGTATGAATAGGAATTACCGTACACCCTTTCTTATAAACGCTTTCGTCGCAAAAATCGCCGTCAACGTAAGACACTGCCGAAAAAATCAAATCGCTGTCTGAAAAAGTTTCTTCATAGCTATCGCACAAAACGAAGTTTACGTTTTTATATCCGCAATATCTGTTCATAAATCTTATGCCTTCATCGGCAAAATTAAACAGCTTAACGGTGAGTTTTCTATCCTTATAAATGTCGAACAAAATATCCGCCGTATGAGTCATAATGTTCCCGAGCCCTATCATAGACACAACGGAAAAATCTTTGACAGCAAACAGTCTTGCCGAATGCACGGCAACCGCTCCCGTACGCATCGCCGTTATTTCATTGCCGTCTAAAATGGCGTCGAGCAATCCCGTGAAATATTTATATAGCAAAATTTTGGCGTCCAAAGCAGGCACTCTGTCAATGTATCTGTTAACAAGTTTGACGCCCGCTATATCAAGCGGTTCCATAACGGCAGGCATTGTATTATAAAAAATGCCGTTATCTTTTTTAATGCTGATTTTGGCAGGCAAGTCATATTCGCTTTTATGCCTTAAACACTCGTCCACCCATTTCGACTTCTGCTCTGACGAAATATTTAAATCTGATATCTGTTTGTCGCTGATTATCATTTTATCTCCTTCACCATTGCGGCTATAAGCAAATCGTTGTCATGAGAATCTCTTACGGCGATTCTGATAAAATTCTTTCCCTCAAAATAATTCTTTGTAGAAAGGTCTTTCATCAGTATATTGTATTTATCCAACATTTTAACGCAGAAATCGTACGACGACGTGCCATTTAAATCTACCATAATATAGTTTGCTTCCGAATCGTATACTTTAATTCCGTTTATCTTTTTAAGTTCGGAAATCATTCTCGTACGTTCGGCGGCAATCTTATCGCAAGCCGAAGAATAGTCTTTTGAATAGAGATTGTAGATTTGCAGATAATATTCCGCAAAGCTGTTTATATTCCACACCTGCATGAGACTTCTCAACGATTTTATAAGGTTGCCATCGCTTGAAGATAAAACACCCAACCTTAATCCAGGAACGCCGTATGATTTGCTTATACTCTTTACGACGACAAGATTATCGTATTTTTTAAGCAATTCGTTGTTAAGCAAAGTAAACCGTCTTTCTTTAACCGCAAAGTCGACGAACGATTCGTCAATTACAATTCGGCAATTATTTCCCTTTGCTGTTTCGATAAGAGATAAAAGGTCGTCATAGTCAATAAGATATCCGCTCGGATTATCGGGATTTACAATCATAAGCGTATCAACGTTTGCCGTAATCTCTTTCAACTTGCAAACGTTGTGCGCATAGTCCCACGCAGAATTGTCGATTTTTACCAATTCGGCATTTCTAAAACATCTTACGTATTCGTTGAAAGTCGGAAGGGCAACTGCAACTTTGCCCGTTAAATACTGACCTAAAACGTTTATCAATTCTGCCGCACCGTTACCGACAAGGATATTATCCATATCGACTCCGAAAACACGTTCGGCATTCATGTTTTGCATACTCAATCCCGACGGATAGTCGCAAAGCAATACAGGAAATTCACGTTGAAGTTTTTCAACCATTCTCTTAGGTGGAAAATACGGATTGACAAGATAGCAAAAATCTATCATCCTTTCATATCTCCAATAGCCCCCGAATTTGGACATAACCAGATTATATTTATCTTTACCTTTGCTGAACATAACGCTTGCTATGTCATAGTCCTGTGCGTCGTCGATTTCGTACCAAGGCATATTGCCTATATCGTATCCGTAAATTTTACTTTCCGCCAAAGGTGAAATAACTTTTAAAACCGTTTCGTAATAGCTGTTAAGTCCGTAGGCTTTCATATACGCTTCCAAAAACGGAATATAGATTCTTTTGTTAAATTCTTTACTCAGTTTATAAATATTGACCGTTTTATAATACTGTTCGCCGCTCGCAAAGTCCATATCGACTTTATCGACAAACTGAACGATATCGTTATTCTCGTCAAGCGTAACGCAGGTTCCGTCCATCCAACTTGCATACTTAGCAACGGCGGCAATCGTGCTATGCGGATCTTCAACCAATTTCTTTATGATTGACGTATCGTATATTAAGTCAGATTCTAAAAGAATAATGTCGTCTTCGACTAAGTATTCCCTTGCCATATAAAACGAATAAATATTATTGCTTATAGCGTAATCTTTATTGTCGATAAATTTAAAGCTGACAGACCCGTCGGAATGATTTTCGTTTATATATCTGATAAGATTTTCGCCGCAATATCCGACGACGATAATCATTTCTTTTATACCCGCTTTTTTAACTGCCTCTATCGCTCTGTCTATAAGTTTTTTGCCGGCTATTTCAACCATACATTTTGTATTGTTATTGGTAAATTTACCTAATCTTTTGCCCATTCCGGCAGCCAACATAAGAGCTTTCATTTTTTCCTCCGAATACGCATAGCGCTTATTAATTATATTATAACACCATACTTTTTTTTTAGCAATATCTTTTAATAACTATACAAGTCTATACTTAAAAAAACGGGAAATCGGCAAAGTTTGCACGTTTAATAGTCCTTAAAACCTTTCCTTTTTTGCCGAAATTACGCAAAGAAAATTATAGTCCGTTGCGTCTGTTTTACAGTATCCATAGCTTTCCAAAAATTTTAGTTTAATTTAACGTAAAAAAATTCAGCCCTTTTAAAAAAGCTGAATTTTTTAAAACTTGTTTGTTTGCCTCAAAACGTTTATGCAATAATGCCGAATATTATAATTTTATCGTAGCAACAAAAACGCAATTCTTCAATAGCTGCAAAACTTAGATTTTCATTTTTCTCGCCGACGTATCATATCGATAAAATATTCATGCACCGAAACGTCATCGGTCAATTCCGGGTGAAACGCCGTAACAAGTTGATTGCCTTCCCTTGCGGCGACTATTTTATCGTCGACTTTGGCAAGGATTTTCGTGTTTTTATAGGTTTCGGCAATATACGGAGCCCGAATAAACGTCATAGGAATAATTCCGACACCTTCAAAACGTTCCTTAGCATGAAAGCTGCCAAGCTGCCTTCCGTAAGCATTGCGAACGGCTTTTATGTCCATAGTGGCAAGGTGTTTGCGGTTATCGTTTTCAATCTCTTTTGCGAGCAAGAGCAAGCCGGCACAAGTGCCGAACACCGGTACGTCGGATAAAATATCCTTTCTTATTGATTCGAAAAGGTCAAGTTCGATCAGCAGTTTCCCCTGAACCGTACTCTCGCCGCCGGGAATTATTAGCCCGTCGTAACTGCGTTCGAGGTCTCGTTTTTGCCGTATTTCAAACGATTCGACGCCAAGCGAAGACAGCATACGTCTATGTTCGGCAAACGCCCCCTGCAAGGCAAGAACACCTATTTTCATTTTATTTTCCTCTTTCCGCCATCAAAAGGGCAATTTCCTGTTCGTTAATGCCGACCATTGCTTCTCCCAGATCTTCAGAGAGTTCTGCAAGCAATTTTGCGTCGGTATAATTTGTAACGGCTTTGACGATTGCCGCCGCACGTTTTTTCGGATTGCCCGATTTAAAAATACCTGAGCCGACGAATACGCCTTCTGCTCCAAGCTGCATCATAAGCGCCGCGTCGGCAGGAGTAGCTACGCCGCCTGCGGCAAAATTTACAACCGGGAGTTTCTTGTTGTCGTGGACGTAAAGCACAAGATCATAAGGAACTTGCAACTGCTTTGCAACGTCAAACAATTCGTCTTCCGCCATAGACGATATTCGGCGAATTTCCGATTGCATCAAACGCATGTGACGAACGGCTTGCACGATATCTCCCGTTCCCGGTTCGCCTTTGGTACGTATCATCGACGCTCCTTCGTTTATTCTGCGAAGCGCCTCTCCTAAATCTTTTGCTCCGCAAACAAAAGGCACGGAGAACTTTGTCTTGTCGATATGATACTTATCGTCTGCAGGTGAAAGAACCTCGCTCTCGTCGATATAATCTATCTCTATAGCTTGCAAAATCTGCGCTTCCGCAAAGTGACCGATACGGCATTTTGCCATAACGGGGATGCTGACGGCTTCTTGAATGCCCTTTATCATTTTTGGGTCGCTCATACGCGAAACGCCGCCGGCGGCACGAATATCGGCAGGAATTCTTTCCAAAGCCATAACCGCACAAGCTCCGGCTTCTTCTGCGATTTTAGCTTGTTCCGGGGTGGTAACGTCCATGATAACGCCGCCTTTTAACATTTGCGCCAAGTTTTTATTCAACTCATATCTGTTTTCCATAATGTTGCTCCTTTTTCGTTTGTAATAAATATTTAACGACTAACGCATAATATCTGCCTCATCGTTTTAAATAAATTGCTTTGCATATTTAATGCACAATTTAGCTTTACGATAATCGTATTATTGGCGGCTTTACCATAAAAAATCCGGACATATTCATCTTTAAAAACCTTTCACCACATGCCTTTAACGACACACACCGTAATTTGAAGCCTAACATTCACAAAAACCTTTGCCTGAATTTTTAAGCGTTAACTACGTTTTAACCTATAAAAATGCTAAAATCGTTTTAGTTTACGATCCATTATATAGTAATTTTTGTCAACGCTAAACGCCCCTGTTAAGCCGTACCGTTTTTATTTTACGGCTTCCAAATTTGCCGATACAGTCGATCGCTCATTATTCGCCGTGTGTTTTTCATACGAAAAATTACCATTCGTCGTCAAACCTATGTTTTACTCCGTTTTTGTCCTTATACGAAATAACTGTGGAGAGATTGACGTTTTCCACGCTTTTGAATATGTTCTGTTCAATTTGCGGATCGTCTTTCACGATCGAAGCTATCAATTCCTTAACCTTTTTTCGCTTAGAACCGGTATTAGAAGTTTTGCAACCTTCCGCCGTGCAATAGTCGGTAAACTTGCAAGCGCATTGAATAAAGCGGAGATTGTTATAGTCTCGCCAACGTTTTATATCGTTTTCTCGTATCAGATACATAGGACGGATTAATTCCATTCCTTCAAAATTTGCACTCTTGACTTTCGGCATCATCGTTTGCATTTGTGCCCCGTAAAGCATACCCATTAAAATAGTTTCTATGACGTCGTCATAGTGATGCCCCAATGCAATCTTGTTGCATCCGAGTTCTTTTGCCTTACTGTACAAATATCCCCTACGCATACGGGCACAGACGTAACAAGGCGATTTTTCGATATCAAAAACGCTGTCGAAAATATTTGTGTCAAAAATGGTTATCGGTATACCGAGCATTTTGGCGTTTCTCATAATGACTTCGCTGTTTTCAATGCTGTAACCGGGGTTCATGACAAGATAGACGACTTCAAACGAAATCTTGCTGTGTCGGTGTAATAATTGAAACAATTTTGCCATTAAAGTCGAATCTTTTCCGCCCGAAATACAAACGGCTATTTTGTCTCCCGATTGCAAAAGATTGTATTCTTTTATAGCTTTCACAAACGGCGAGAATAACTCCCTCCGGAACTTTTTCGTTATACTTTCTTCTGCCTTTCTCGTGCTTAAAGGCGTATCCATATCGTTGATATGAGAACGCAGCCAAGCTAAATATCCGCCTTTCAAACTAAACGCACGATACCCTTTTTCACGCATTTCTTCCGCCACGGACAAGCTGACTATACCGTTGCGACAATAAAGCAATTCTATTTTGTCTTTAATTTTAATTCGCTCGCATACGCTTTCCGCCGATAAATTTACCGCGCCCGGAATATGACCGTATTCAAAAGATACGGCGTCCCGTAAATCTACCAAAACAACCTCGTCGGAATCAAGGTCTGCAAGCTCGTCTACTGAAATTTCCAACGGTTCCATTTTAAATCACGTAATTGTTTCCGACTGAGTCGTTTTGCATAAGGTCCGCTAACGTTATCCCTTTAAAATAATCACTTACAATCTCGTAAAGTTTTTTCCACATAGGCAGCGTTTTACACTCCGCCACTCTGGAACAAGGTTTCGCAGTAGCTTCGAGACAGGCAACAGGCGCCAAATCGCCTTCGACAGTTTTAAGCACTTCAAACACTGTAATCTGGTCGGGTAAACGATTCAATTTATACCCTCCGCCTTTTCCGTGTTGTCCGTCGAGCAATCCGGCTTTCGACAAATCGGCCATAATACTCTCAAGATATTTCTGAGATATTTCCTGCCTTGCAACGATATCTTTAAGGGGAATATAGTTCTCGCTGTTATGTTCCGCCAAATCAATCATCACACGCAAAGCATATCTTCCTTTTGTCGATATTCTCATAGTCGTTTCTCCTTACTGTTTTTGTATTTCAGCGATAGCTTCAATCTCAACTAACGCGCCCTTCGGCAATGCCGCCGCCTCGAATAAACTTCTTGCAGGTTTATTGTTTAAGTATTTGCCGTATATCTCGTTAAATACTGCAAAATCATTTATATCGGCAAGGAAACATGTAGTTTTTACAACGTTTGACAAGCTGCTTCCTGCCGCCTTCAACACTTCGGAAAGATTTTTAAGAGCTGTTTCCGTCTGCTTAGCTATATCTTTGCTAAGCGTCCCGTTTTCGTCAATACCGAGTTGTCCCGACGTAAAAACAAAATTGCCGCTGATAATTGCCTGCGAATAAGGTCCGATTGCCTGCGGAGCTTTTAACGTATTTACGCTTTCCATTGCTACGCCTCCTGATTTACCGTTCTCATAGCAAGAATGGTACGTTCTATTAATTCATCGAGTTCCCAACCGAGCATATCCGCACCACGCTGTATCACGTCACGGGAACAACCTGCCGCAAATTTAAGATTTTTGTATTTTTTCTTTACCGACTTCAATTCAAGATCCTGTACGCTTTTTGTCGGAAGCATCAAGGCAACCGCTCCGATAAGTCCTGTAAGTTCGTCTACAGCATACAACACCTTTTCCATTTCGTGTTTAGGCTTAATATCCACAGTCAATGCATATCCGTGGCTTGCCGTTGCATGTATAATGCGTTCGTCTATGCCTCTTTCTCGCATAATCTGCTGTTCTTTTATGCAATGCTCTTTTGGATATAACTCAAAATCCAGGTCGTGAAGAAGTCCCACGATGCCCCAAAATTCTTTTTCTTCACCGTATCCGAGTTCTTGAGCAAAATATTTCATAACGCCTTCCACCGTCAATGCATGACGTATATGAAAAGGTTCTTTATTGTACTCAGTTAACAATTTTAACGCTTCTTCTCTTGTCATATTACTCCTTTAAAGATAAACAAAACCATAGATAAACGCTAACAGTAAACGCTCTATAAACCTGAAAATAGCCTATTGCCTTTACCGACGATTAACGTTCCTCTTTTACATTATCCATTTATATTATTACCCCACGGACTAAGCCGTGGGGAAATGGGGGAAAAGTTTCGTTTACTTTTATCAGTCTTGGAAGAGTGGCGTAGACAGATATCTGTCGCCTGTATCAGGTAAAACGACTACAATATTTTTTCCCTTGTTTTCAGGGCGTTTTGCAAGCTCTATTGCCGCCCACGTTGCTGCTCCCGAAGAAATACCTACAAGTACGCCTTCTTTCTTTCCGATAAGTTTACCGATTGCAAAAGCGTCCTCATTTGTAACCGCAATTATTTCATCGTAAATTTTCGTGTTGAGAACTTCCGGAACAAATCCTGCGCCGATTCCCTGAATCTTGTGTGCTCCCGCTACGCCTGTAGACAGAACGGCACTTGCCGATGGTTCGACAGCTACTACCTTAACCGACGGTTTTTTGCTCTTCAAATATTCGCCTACACCGGTAACCGTTCCGCCCGTGCCTACGCCTGCGACGAAAATATCAACTTGTCCGTCGGTATCTTCATAGATTTCCGGTCCTGTCGTTTCTCTGTGAATTTTAGGGTTTGCCGGGTTTACAAATTGTCCCGGGATAAAGCTGTTAGGGGTTTGTTCGGCAAGTTCAGCCGCTTTTGCAATTGCACCTTTCATTCCTTTTGCCCCTTCGGTCAATACCAATTCCGCCCCGTATGCTTTCATCAATTGACGACGTTCGACCGACATGGTCTCCGGCATGACAATGATTATCCGATATCCTTTTGCCGCCGCTATCGCAGCAAGTCCGATACCCGTATTTCCCGAAGTCGGTTCGATGATTACGGAACCTTTTTTAAGCTCTCCACGCTGTTCTGCGTCTTCAATCATCGCTTTTGCGATACGATCCTTTACAGAACCTGCCGGATTGAAATATTCAAGTTTAGCATAAATTTTTTCCTGTAATTTGTATTCATTTTCAATGTGAGTTAACTCAAGAAGCGGGGTCTTTCCCACAAGTTGGTCAGCCGATGTATATATATTTGCCATAATTCTATCTCCTTTTATTACGCTATCTTATTGCCGCAAAACCTTCTTCGAGGTCAGCGATGATGTCGTCTATATGTTCTGTTCCGATTGAAAGACGTACGGTATTAGGTTTAATTCCCGCATGAAGCAGTTCTTCTTCGGAAAGTTGCGAATGCGTCGTAGACGCAGGATGAATAACCAAAGATTTTACGTCCGCAACGTTTGCGAGCAAACTGAACAGTTTTAAACTTTCAGTGAATTTCTTAGCTTCTTCCGCACCGCCCTTCACTTCAAACGTGAATATCGACGCCGCTCCGTTAGGGAAATATTTGTCATACAATTCTTTTTGTTTGCCCGTTTCAAGCGAAGGATGATTTACCTTTTCCACTTGAGGGTGCTTCTTCAAAAAGTCTACCACCTTCAATGCGTTCTCAACGTGTCTTTCAAGTCTTAACGAAAGCGTTTCAAGTCCTTGCAAAAGAAGAAATGAGTTGAATGGAGAAATCGTCGCTCCCTGATCTCTCATTAACGTTGTTCTTAATTTAAGTATGTAAGCGAGGTTGCCGCAAGCCTTTGTGAATATAACGCCGTGATAAGACGGATTAGGTTGGCTGAGTCCCGGGAATTTATCGTTTTGTGCCCAATCGAACTTGCCGCTGTCAACCACGACGCCTCCCATGACGGTTCCGTGTCCGCCGATGAACTTAGTAGCTGAATGAACGACGATATCGGCACCGTGCTCGATCGGTCTCAAAAGATACGGAGTTGCAAACGTGTTGTCAACAATGAGAGGAATTCCGTGTTTATGGGCAATAGCCGAAATTGCTTCGATGTCAATGACGTCGGAATTAGGGTTGCCTAAAGTTTCCGCATACAATAATTTTGTGTTAGGCTTAATTGCCTTTTCAAAATTTTCAGGAACCGACGGGTCAACAAACGTAGTCGAAAGTCCTTGTTCTTTTAACGTGTTTGCAAGCAAGTTATACGTGCCACCGTAAAGGTTTGTCGAAGAAACGATATGGTCTCCGGCAGTTGCGATATTTTGAATTGCGTATGTGATAGCCGTCGAACCTGACGCAGTAGCAAGTGCCACCGCACCGCCCTCCAATGCTGCTATACGTTTTTCAAAAACGTCGCTTGTAGGGTTCATAAGACGAGTATATATGTTTCCGCCTTCAGTCAAACCGAATCTTCCCGCAGCTTGTGCAGAGTCTTTAAATACGTACGAGGTAGTTGCGTAAATCGGTACCGCTCTTGCGTCGGTACTAGGGTCAGGCTGCTCTTGCCCGACGTGTATTTGTAACGTTTCGAATTTATAATTTGCCATAATTGTAATCTCCTTTTAAATGTTTATCGTTTGTTTTAATTTTATCTATCAGCAACATCGATAACACATTCGTCCAAAACGGAAATTCTTTCTTACAAGCACTATTAAAAGTTCTTTCATAATTACCATTACTCCTTTTACCTACCTACCTTGTAGGTTGATATGATAATAGCACACGCAAATTCCTTTGTCAAGAAATTTGAGAAAATTTGTAAAATTTTTTTGTTATCCTTTTAAATCAAAAAAATGAACGTTGAAAAGATTTTTTTGTCGTTATACTTTTAAATCAAAAAATGAACGTTGAAAAAATTCTTTTGTCGTTATACTTTTAAATCAAAAAAAATGAAAGTTATAAAAATTCTTTGTCGTTATCCTTTTAAATCAAAAAAATGAAAGTTGAAATTAAAGTTAAATAAGCAAAACATAAGAAAACGAAAAGCTATACAAAAGTTTTAAATAATTTATTCCTTGCGGCAGCATATTTGCGGCAATACGTTTGGGCAGTACGTTTACGGCAGCATATTTGCGGCAATACGTTTGCGGCAGTATGTTTGTGGCAATACGTTTGCGGCAGTATGTTTACGGCAATACGTTTGTGGCAGTATAGTTATTTAACGGCATAGTCGTTTAAAATTTAAAATAAAAAAGAAAGAGCCGTTTGGCTCTTTCTTTTAATATCGAAATATATTTTCGGAACGAATTAAAGTTCAGCAAAATACTTGATGGTTCTTACCATTTGTGAAGTATAGCTGTTTTCGTTGTCATACCATGAAACGACTTGAACTTGAGTGTTGCCGTCTTCCATAGGTGCAACCATTGTTTGAGTAGCGTCGAAGATTGAGCCGAATTTTGAACCGATGATATCGGAAGAAACGATTTGATCTTCATTGTATCCGAAAGATTCGGTTGCGGCTGCTTTCATAGCTGCGTTGATTCCTTCAACCGTTGCCTGACCTTTAACTACAGCGACAAGAATCGTTGTCGAACCGGTTGGGGTTGGAACACGTTGAGCAGAACCGATAAGTTTTCCGTTAAGTTCAGGAATAACAAGACCGATAGCCTTTGCAGCGCCCGTGCTGTTTGGAACAATGTTTACGGCAGCTGCTCTTGAACGACGAAGGTCGCCTTTTCTTTGCGGTCCGTCAAGAGGCATTTGGTCACCGGTGTATGCGTGTACGGTTGTCATGATACCCGACATGATAGGCATATAATCATTAAGAGCTTTAGCCATAGGTGCAAGACAGTTTGTCGTGCATGATGCGGCAGAAATGATGTTGTCTTCTTTTGTCAACGTCTTGTGGTTTACGTTGTAAACGATTGTTGGAAGGTCCTTTCCTGCAGGAGCAGAAATAACAACTTTACGAGCACCGGCTGTGATGTGAGCTTGTGCTTTTTCTTTTGAGGTATAGAAGCCTGTACATTCCAAAACAACGTCAACGCCGATTTTTCCCCATGGGCAATTTACAGCGTCTTTTTCTGCATAAATTTTGATTTCTTTTCCGTCAACGATGATTGAATCTTCCGTTGCTTTAACTTCGTGACTGTTTGCATAGTTGCCTTGCGTTGAATCATACTTCAAAAGGTGTGCCAACATGCTTGGGCTTGTTAAGTCGTTGATTGCGACAACTTCATAGCCGGCTGCACCGAACATTTGTCTGAATGCAAGACGACCGATTCTACCGAATCCATTGATAGCTACTTTTACGTTTGCCATTTATTTTTTCCTCCAAAAAAAATGTTTTCCTTTTTTTACTATTCTATAATTTTTTATCGATTAAGACAAGCATTTTCAGCTATTTTTTAAATTTAAACGGCCATTTATGTTTTTGACGGCGACGTTTTCCCTGCGTTTGCCGTCAAAACAATTTTGAAATACTATTTTGTGTCTTTCATATTATGAAATTTGCTTAGCTTGTCGTTTCCGGCTTGTCGAAGTTTTGCTTTTAAGACGATGCCGGTTAAACGCAAAAGCCTTGTTTTAAAAAGCTTTCCTTACCGTTTTATGCTATTATTTTGGTCTTTACTTTGCGATTGTTTTATGCGGTTATTTTAAATAGTCCGGATTTAAATTTTTAAGTTCAGGAATAACAAACAAACCGTTTTTTCTGATAAGTCTGTCGTCAAACCAGATTTCTCCGCCGCCGTATTCTTCGGTGTGAATTTGCACAAGATCCCAATGTATCGCACTTTCATTTCCGTTCCAGGCGTCCTCATAACACGCGCCCGGAGTAAAATGAATAGAACCTGCAATCTTTTCGTCGAACAGAATATCGCCCATTGCTTTATTTATATAAGGATTAACGCCAATAGCAAACTCGCCTACGTATCTTGCCCCTTCATCGGTGTTAAATACTTCGTTTATTTTTTCTTTGTGATTTGCGTCGGCATTCACAATCTTACCGTTCTTAAACTCGAGGCGAACGTTTTCAAACATAGTGCCGTTCTCAATCGAGCCGACGTTATAACTGATTACTCCGTTAACGCTGTCACGTACCGGGGCGGTATAAACTTCGCCGTCGGGAATATTGCATAATCCTGCACACTTAATCGCCGGGATTCCCTTTATGGAAAAAGTGAGGTCGGTGTCTTTTGCAACTATCCTTACCTTGTCGGTTTTGTTCATAAGTTCGACAAGCGGATCCATTGCTTTGGACATTTTCGCATAATCGAGATTGCAAACGTCGAAATAAAAATCTTCAAACTTTTCGGTACTCATCTTAGATAATTGACTCATACCTTCCGTAGGATAGCGTAGTATAACCCACTTTGTCTTTTTAACTCTTATGTTGTGATGCACTCTCTGTGCATAAATTGAACTGTAATCTTGCATTTGGCTTGCCGATATATCGCTAAGTTCAAAACTGTTCTGTCCGCCTCGTATGCCGATATATGCGTCCATCTGAGACATAAATTCCTCATCGTGCTTTGCAAGCGTCTCCCAATATTCTTTCGTGGAACTTTTTAATATTTCACGCTTTATGCGGTTGTCCGACATGAATACGAAAGGATAACCGCCGACGGCATAAACCTCTCTCACGATATGGGCGACAAGCTGATAATCTACGCCGCTGAAATCTATCCATACCTTTTCGCCTTTCTTAATGCGGCAGGAATAATTTACTAAATTTTTTGCCAACTTTTCAAGTCTTAAATCTGTCAACATAGTGCCTCCTATTCGGACTTATTGTATATCAATCAACCGAAAAATTCAACGCTTTTGTCAAATTTGTAACATTATTTATTTAACGCTTTCAGACAAAGCATGCAGAACTTTTTTGATTAAATTCGTTTAAATCGGATATAACTTAACGGATAATGCCTTAAAGGTATTTTTATAAATTTTATCCAAAACCTATAAAAATAATTGTATTATTTTTTATTCTGCTGTAAAATAAAGAAAAAAAGTTATCGGAGGTTTTTATGCCACTCGTTTCATCCAAAGAAATGTTTAAAAAAGCATACGACGGCGGATACGCTATCGGAGCTTTCAACGTAAACAATATGGAAATAGTTCAGGCTATCACAGAAGCCTGTAAAGAAGAAAAAGCCCCTGTAATTTTACAGGTCAGCAAAGGTGCAAGAGCATACGCAAATCACACCTATCTTGTAAAACTTGTCGAAGCCGCAGTTATCGAATGCCCTGAAATTCCAATCGTTTTACACCTTGACCACGGTCCTGATTTCGAAACCTGCAAAGCTTGTATCGACGGCGGTTTCACTTCCGTTATGATTGACGGTTCCGCTCATTCTTTTGAAGAAAACATCAAAGTTACAAAACAAGTCGTAGAATACGCTCACGACCACGGCGTAGTAGTCGAAGGCGAACTCGGCACTCTTGCAGGCATCGAAGACGAAGTAAGCCACGCAGTCGGTTCATATACCCGTCCGGAAGAAGTAGAAGAATTCGTTCAAAAAACAGGCGTCGATTCACTTGCTATCGCTATCGGCACAAGCCACGGAGCATACAAATTCAAGCCTGAACAGTGTACGGTAAACGAAAAAGGCATTTTGGTTCCTCCTGCTCTCCGTTTCGACATTTTGGAAGAAGTTTCAAAGCGTTTACCAAACTTCCCTATCGTTTTGCACGGTTCGTCAAGCGTTCCGCAGGAATACGTGAAAATGATCAACGAAAACGGCGGTCAGATGCCTAACGCTATAGGCGTTCCTGAAGAACAGTTGAGAGAAGCCGCAAAACTTTCCGTTTGCAAAATCAATATCGACTCCGATTTAAGACTTGCAATGACAGGCACAATCAGAAAATTCTTCAACGACAATCCTTCGAAATTCGACCCGAGAGAATATCTTAAACCGGCAAGAGCAAACATCAAAGAAGTCGTACGCCATAAACTTATAGACGTTCTCGG
>CAMGKS010000009.1 GCA_946056785.1 uncultured Clostridia bacterium | reverse complement strand
AAACTCCCTTTTTATTTTACCGTAAATTTTATTCGTATTGGTGTTTGTTAATAAACCGTTCAGAGAAAGCGAATGCTTAAAGCTGCTAAAATCGTGTTTTGCGTATGTATTTTAAATTGCCGCACTTTATTTGCCGTTGCGGCTTTTTGTTTAAATAATAAAACGCAGACGTAAAAGGAAAACCTTTTCAACGTATTCAGCGTAAAAGTTGAGTTTGTTTTAAATTGGTGTTATAATTTGTTTAACGTACTTATCACGTGAAATTACGATATACCGCTTTATGCTAAACGGTACGAGCGAGGTTAAAATGGAAATCAAATTGTTGAAAGAAAGCGACGGTGTGGAACTTTATCGCCTTAAAAATTCAAACGGAATGACGGCAACGATCACGAATTATGGCGCGAGAATAGTTACGCTTTGTCCGTTTGACAAAAACGGCAATGCAGTAGACGTGGTGGCGGGTTTCGATACGCCGCAAGGCTTTATGGGAGATAATCCTTATTTCAATGCGGTAATAGGCAGAGTGTGCAACCGCATAGGCGGAGCAAAATTCACCTTAAACGGAAAGGAATATCCGCTTTTTAAAAACGACGGAAACAACCATTTGCACGGCGGAAAAGAAGGGTTTGACAGAAAACTCTGGAAAGCTTACGTCAACGGCGAAAACCTGACGCTCGAATACGTTTCTTCGGATATGGAAGAGGGATACCCTTCAACGCTTGCCGTAAAAGTCACCTATTCGCTTGACGACGAAAACGGATTCAACGTCAGCTATGAAGCGACGACGGACGGCGATACTCTCTGTTCTCTCACAAACCATGCGTACTTTAATCTCGACGGCGATTTTAAAACAAACCATAACCATTTGATATTTATAAAGTCGCATCAGATTTCAGACATTGACGCAGAGCTTATTCCGTCGGGGAAAAATACGGATATAACGGGTACGGTTTATGATTTTACCGTTCCGAAAAAGTTGGGAAAAGATATTAAAGCCGACGACAAATATTTAAACTTCGGCGGCGGATACGATTTCAATTATATATTGGATAACGACGGCGGAATCGTGGCAAGTGCCTATTCTTCCGTAACGGGCATAAACATGGACGTTTACACCGACAGACCTTGCATGCAGTTTTACAGCGGCAACTTTTTAGACGGCTTGCAAGGCAAAAAAACATACGGTCATCAGTCGGCGTTTTGCATGGAAACGCAGGGCTATCCTAACGCCGTAAACAACGGATATCCATCGATCGAACTAAAAAAAGGCGAGAAATATTCAGCAAAAACCAGATATGTTTTCAGCATTAAATAAGACAAATTGCAAAACTTACGGTAAAAACGGCAAAAATCGATTAAAAACACGCAAAAATAACGATAAAAAATATTTTGTATTTTTTGCAAGATAATTTCATTTCGGTATTGACTATAATTAATTTTTAAGGTAAAATATAAAAAAGCCACAAGATTAGCGAGCTGAGCTAACGTGGCAAAGCAAACTAATCAAAAAATAGGAAAGAGGAGGAAATATTCGGCTGCCTTCAGCGGTCGTTTATGAGCAATTGGGACTATGGCAAAAAACAAAACTTTGAGCAATAATGATAGCAACAGCGGCGCAAAAATCGGTATCGACCTCGGAACCGCAAACACTTTAGTTTACATTTCCGGTTACGGCATCGTTTTTGACGAACCAACTATTGTTGCTTATGACACTGCAACACGTGGAGTTATCGCTTGCGGTAATCAGGCAAAAGATATGGTCGGTAAAACCCATGAGAAAATCAGCTTGGTTTATCCAATGAATGCAGGTGTTGTTGCAGATATAAGAGCAACAAGATCTTTGCTTGAATACGTATTCGGCAAACTCGGAAAACTCAACTTTGAGTTTAAGAAATCAACTCTTTTGATTTGCTGCCCTGCACAAATCACAGAAGTTGAAAGAAAAGCACTTATCGACCTTTCAAAGAGTTTGGGTATTGAAGATTGCTTTATTGAACCTGAAATTAAAGCAGGTGCTATCGGAGCAGATATCGATATTTACGCAACCGAAGGTTCGATGATTCTCGACATCGGTGCAGGTTCTACAAACGTCGGTGTTCTTTCTTGCGGCGACGTCGTCGTATTGAACGCTGTAAGAACCGCGGGAAATTCTATCGATAGCGAAATCACAAAATATATGAAAACTCAACACAACCTTATTATCGGTGAAAAGACGGCAGAAAGAATTAAAATCGAACTTGCGACTTTGATTCCTGACGATTTCACAAAATCTATTGAAGCTTGCGGTAGACACCTCAGCACAGGTAGACCAAGTTCGGTTATCGTAAAGCAAGAAGAAATCTATCCGATAATTTTAAGAGCTTTCGAACAAATCAAACACTGCATTCAGGTTACTCTTGAACAAACTCCTCCTGAATTGTCATCCGATATCATTAAAGCAGGTGTTTCTGTAATCGGTGGCGGTGCTGCAATTAAAGGCGTTAAAGAGTTTATCGAAGCTAATCTCCCGTTTGCCTGCCACATTTCCGAAGCAGGTTGCGACGCTATCGTAAAAGGTACAAGACAGCTTCTTAAAAACCGTGGTAACTATCTTGTCAGACCTGAAGACTAATATCAATTTAACTATACGTAAAAGGCGTGCATTGCACGTCTTTTATTTTTACGTATCCCGTATTATGAGAATATACAAAACGTTAGAGTTCAAAACAGTTTAACGGAAAATTAAACGTATTAAGTCGTATGTTTTTGTCGCATAGAAGCCGTATAAGACCAATGCGTGTAAGCAACGTTTAAAAATGCAAATTGCAATTTTTAACAGTAAAAACGTTAAGCGCATTGCCATAAAATCACACAATAATTCAGCGGTATCTTAAAGCGGGTGCCACGTTATAAATCGTTTAAATAATTGTTATAAATAAAACGAAAATGTAATGTGTATATAACAATATATGTGTATATAACAATTATATTTTAAAAGAAAGTACTTTCTTTATTTAAATTGACTAACGAAGCAATTCCATATTATAATTAACGAAACGATAAAAAAGTTTAGGGAGAGAATATGACAAAATATCCGGATTACATTTCACCGAAACGCGAACCTGTTAAAACGCCAGATTCAATCGTCGAAAAAGGTCAGGTTCATTTCGGAACGTTTGACGCACCTTTTAAAAATTTAAATCTTTTAGATTGCAAAAAGCCTTGCGGTAAAAAAATGCCCGACTGCATGAAAAAGGGCAGACTCGTTGAATGGGAAGCGTTTGAAGTCCATTTTGACGAAGGAGCATTAATCAGCGCAGTTTACAATACCGGGCCTATGGGCTTTTCGATCTTCGTATGGTACGATAAAAAAGAAGACAAGATTTACAGTTGGAGAAATCTTGTGCCTAAGAAAAAAGCAAAAGTCGCCGCACAACTTATCGATGATTATTGCTATTGCAAAACGTCGAAAAGCGAATACCGCATAGACAACGATTTTCTCAACGGAAAAGCCGCCGCAAAGGGGTACTCGAAAGGCAGAAGCGGCAGTTTTGAAATCGACGTAAAGTTTGAAAGGGTTTCACCGCTCGCCAACGGAGTTATGCCGCTTGCAAAGAATAGGGACGGCTCGTTCAGAAACGCTCTGTACAGCGAAAAAGACTTTTTCAAAGCAACGGGAACAATTACGGTCAACGGAAAGACTTATACGTCAAACGAACGTTCGGTAGGCATAATCGACGACCATAAAGGATATTATCCTTTCAAGGCGCATTATGATTGGTTGACTACCATGGGCGTTTTAAACGACGGCGGCAAAGAAAGACTTTTTGCTTTCAATCTTACAAGAAACCAATCTGTTGATCAAGACAGCTACAACGAAAACGTTATCTGGGTTGAGGGAGAATCGTTCCCTATGCCGCCTGTTAAGTTTACGCACAAAAACGGAAAGAAAAAAGCAAAAGAGTGGTACGTAAAAGACGAAAAAGGTCTTGTCGATATAACGTTTAAAATCAATAAGGTATATTACAGCCCGATACACGCTCTTGTTATCGATTGCTATTATGCCTTGCCGTTCGGCTATATTTCGGGATACGTTACGGACACAAACGGCAAGAAATACGTCGTCGACGGCATGCTCGGCATAGGCGAAGACAAAACGACGAGAATGTAAATATTCACGCAAACTTTGCGTAAAGCGAAGCAGAATTTGCCTTTTGTAGAAATGTTTTTAAAGTGCCTTTTATATAAAAGCATTTAAAATAAATGCATTAAAAAAGAGCATTTTAATTCGCAAAGACAAAAAATAAAAAACGGACTTAATAGTTCGTTTTTTTTATTAAAATTTTATGACAATTTATGTCCGCGATTTACAAAAGGGGAGGCAATTAAAAGAGGCGCGGAATTTATAAATTTCGAAAAGAATACCATTGAGCCGTCACGAGGCAAAAAGGGAAGATTTAAAGCATAATTAAAGTACAAGGAACACTTATATGGTAAATGCGAATTATTTTAAAATTTAAATCAGCAAAATATTAAAAAGGTCGTCAAAACACTTTACAACAGTAAAGTAATAAAGTATAATAATGCCGTAAACAAATTCAAACGAAAACCAAATTCAAACGAAAAACAATTAAAAACACGGAGAGGTAGTAAAATGAAAAAATCAGTTTTAATTATTTTAGCACTCGTACTTGTTATCGCTTCGGTTGCTTGTCTTGCGGCTTGCAACAAAACAAAAGCTACGGCAACCATACTCAATATCGATTTCGGTTCGGAAGAATACGGAATCGCAGCAGCGACGGGAAATAAAGCATTGATTGAAAAAATCAACGAAGCTCTTATCGGCATAGCCGACGACGCAATGCTCACGGTTGCAGATAAATTCGGTTTGAAAAGCGAATTGCTTATAAAGTCTGACACGGAAAATCCTATTTCGGGTGCAACCGACGACAGCTGGAAAAATATCGTTGAAAAAGGCAAGATTATCATCGGCTACACTGTTTTTGCTCCTATCGCTTACACGGACGAATCGACAAAACAATTCACAGGTTTCGATACGGAACTTGCCCGTGAAGTTATCAAGTGGCTCAACAATAAATACGAAACGAACATCACAATCGAATTTACGGAAATCGATTGGGACCTTAAAGTCGTAAACATCAATAAAGGCGACTTCGATCTTATCTGGAACGGTATGACAATCACCGACGAAATCAAGACACAACTTACAGTTTCACTTCCTTACCTTAACAACAGACAGGTTGCAGTAGTCCGTTCTGAAGATAAAGACAAATATACGGATATTGAAAGTTTGAAATCGGCTGTGGCAGGTTGTGAAAAAGGCTCGGCAGGCAATGACGTAATCGACGCACAGGGCATCGGCAAAAAGACGTTGACGTTCGCCGACCAGCTTTCGGCTTACAATCAGCTTCTTGTCGGTGGCGTTGACGTTATCGTTATCGATTCGATTATGGCAGGCTACTATATCGCAAACGGCAAATAATATCAATAATAGCACAAGGAAAAAATAATGAACGTTTCATTTGTTTTGGAAACGCTGTTTCAAGGGTTCGGCAAAACGGTTCTTCTGTTTGTCGTAACCCTTGTCTTAGCTTTACCGCTCGGTTTAATTTTTGCTTTCGGTTCGATGTCGAAATTTAAACCGATAAAGTATTTAGTTAAAACGATAGTCTGGATAATTCGCAGCACTCCGCTTATGTTGCAGATATTGCTCGTCAGTTTTGTGCCGTATTACGTTTTCGGAACGTACACGGTTAACCTTGCGGACGCTTTGAAAGTTGAGATTGACCAACTTATGTTTATATTTGTCGCAATAGCTTTCGTTATCAATTATGCGTGTTATTTCTCTGAAATTTATCGTGGAGCGATTCAGTCTATACCTCGCGGACAGTATGAGGCGGGAAAGGTGTTAGGACTCAAAAAAGGGCAGATATTTTTCAGAATCGTTTTGTTTCAGGTTTTCAGAAAAATTCTTGCACCTATGAGCAATGAAATTATAACTCTTGTCAAAGATACCGCATTGGCAAGCGTTCTCGGCGTCGTCGATTTGTTTACGGCGGCACAGAACATGGTAAAAACGGTTATAAGCCTTGCACCGCTACTTTATGCAGGCGTGTTCTATTTGGTATTCAACGGCATATTGACTTTGCTTTTCGGTTTCCTCGAAAAGAAAATGGCGTTTTATAAGGAGTAAGTATGGCATATCTAACCATAGACAATTTCAATAAAAATTTCGGTAAGACCGTCGTTTTGCAGGGGATAAACTTTTCTATGGAAAAAGGAGAAGTGGTGTCTATTATAGGTTCGTCGGGTTCGGGAAAAACTACGCTGCTTAGATGTATAAATTTTCTTGAAACTCCCGATACGGGCAAAATGACTCTGGACGGAGAAGTGCTGTTCGATTCTTCTATCGAAAAAAAGGATACGGAAGGCGCGCTCAGAACAAAAAGATTGAACTTCGGGCTTGTGTTTCAATCGTTTAATCTCTTTCCGCAATATAAGGTTTTAAAAAACATTATGCTTGCTCCTTTGCTTATGCTTGACGAAAGATGCAAAAAATATCGACGTCGTTTAACGGTTGTCGCATTGGAAAACGTTTTGAAACTTAAAACCAAAAGGGCGGAAAAAAACGCCGATTCGGACAAAGAGATTTTAGATATAGTCGGAGCCGACGACGGCGAAACCGTAAAGAGTTTTAAACGAGTGGCGGCGTTAATAAGAAAGTACAGAAGCGAAGAAAAATCGAAAATAGCAAACGAAGCAAACGAGCTTCTAGCAAAAATCGGACTTAGCGAGAAAAAAGACAATTATCCTTGCGAACTTTCAGGTGGTCAGTGTCAGCGAGTTGCAATAGCCAGAGCGCTTGCATTAAGTCCTAAAATACTTTGTTTTGACGAACCTACTTCCGCTTTGGATCCCGAGCTTACGAGTGAAGTTTTAAAGGTTATCAGGTCGCTAAAAGGCGATGATAGGACAATGCTCATCGTTACTCATGAAATGGAGTTCGCTAAAAACGTTTCGGATAAAATCATTTTTATGGCGGACGGCGTCGTTGAAGAAATGGGAAGTCCGAAAGATATATTTGAAAATCCACAATCAGAAAAATTGAAAAACTTCTTGTCTAAATCTAAGGAGAATAACAATGACGAATCAATCAAAGAATAATAGAAAAGAACTTTACGAAGTCTTTTTGAAGTTAAAAACGGTAGAGGAGTGTGAAGAATTTTTCAGCGACCTTTGTACGTATAAAGAAATTGACTGTATGGTTCAAAGACTTGACGCGGCAAAACTTTTGCTTGCCGGCGAAACTTATGAGAAAATTATAGCTGAAACAAACATATCGTCTGCAACGCTTTCGAGAGTAAGCCGCTGCGTTAAGTACGGCAAGGGTTATAAAAATATGTTATCGCAAGACAAGAAATAGTCGGTATATCGCTATTACGTCTTGTTAAGGCGTTTAGCGAACGTTAAAATGATATACTAGCACCATACTCTATACGTACAGGCATAATAATAGCGGTATACGGCATAATAATAGCAGTTCTTTCTGTCGGCAAAAAATAAATAAAAAACGGCAAAGAAGCAAAAAAGTTTTAACAAAAAAGCCTATTTAAAAGGTAAGCGTACAGCCGTCAAAAAATGCGTAGGTTTAAGTCCGCGTCAAAAAACAAATGAGCGGTGATAAAACGGACAATCTGAAGAACAAGAAAAAAGATAATTAAAAAAAGGAGATAAAGCATATTCGCTACACTTGACACGGTCGGTGTTTCGTGTTATTATAATTTAGCTTTAATATTCGAAAAAAGAAATATTCGAAAAAAATAATTCAGTTGGAGAAATACCCAAGTGGCTGAAGGGGCTCCCCTGCTAAGGGAGTAGTACGGCATAACCGTAGCTCGGGTTCAAATCCCGATTTCTCCGCCAAAACGTCTCGCAAAGCGGGACGCTTTTTCATATAACGGAATTAATTCCGAGCGGCTTTATGCACGCTCGCCTAAGAAGCATATAAATGCAAACATGATTTTTTATTTAATCGAACCTAAACCGAACACAAGTTTGGTTTAGGTTTTTAAAAACATAAGGCGACTTTGAAAATTTACGTCATATTAAATTGATTATCAAAAATTTCCGTGATATTTATCTTTTTGCAAAGGAGACAATATGTCAGATTTAAAAAGGATAAATGATTACGCAAGAAAAATGTTTTCAACAAATTGGGTAAAATGGGTGCATGAAGGAACAAAACCTGCCGATACAAGTGCAGAGAAAAGTGCAAACGTTTTAATAGGTACACTTTCAAAACATTGTGCGATGTGTTTAAACTTAAACGGATGTTGTTTTGTAAAAGAAAAATGTCCACAAAAACCCTTACACCAAAACTGCCATTGTTATACGATTAATATTCCGGCAATAACGGCAAAGGCTGACTGTCCTATTGAAAAGTTTACTAAATATGTTTTTGTTTCGTCGCTAATAGATGATAAAAGACAGTTGTTTGAACTTTGGGGATATGATATAATGGACTCCAAGTATTTACAGCAAGAGTTTATTAAGCAAGCAAAACTAGCATATTCAGTTGGCGATTACGAATTAGGGTTGCTCAATGAATATGGACAAAGAATAAACATTGCTATCACGCTTAACCGTAAAGATAATAACGGACAAGTAACATTCCGTTCGGGGTGGATGGTGTATCCTAACGGCAAAATAGTATTAACTACGCCTTATGGGAGAAAGTAATATGAAGGAATATGATAAAGTAGAATTAATTTCAGACAAGCAAAAGTTTAAGGATTTAGGCATTGAAAAAGGAAGAATAGGAACAATTTTGGGGCCGAAAAGAAACGGTTATTGGTACGTTGTGTTTGACGGAGAAATTTTTCAAGGCGAGGACGGTATTTGGGATTGCACTGATATTAGTGCGGCCGTTTTGGATGAAGATGTTAAAGTTATCTGGGAATGCCCTGACTAAAACCTAAATAGAGTTTAAAAGCGTTATCGCTTGCTAAAACGTCTTTAAAGCAGGACGTTTTTTATATGACGCTTTTTTTGATTAGCTCTGCTAAATTCAAAAATTTCAATTATGCTCATTTTAATATGCCGAAGGTGCATTGTTTATAATTTCGCCCTTTTGTAATTTCGCCTTTGGTTTAACTATTCAACTCGTTTAAATGACTCAATTAGTTAGCGACGAATTTATTAAATCATAAAGAATTTCCATATTATAATTTTTAAAATAGCAAAAAGATAAAGACTGGTTTTTCGACTTTGTTATTATAAAGATATTTATTTTAAGCCGTCAAAAGCCGCTTATAATTTATAATACAAAGTTTAAAGAGAAAGAAATATTTTATCCATAAAAAACCGTGCAAAAAAACATTATGAATTGGAATTGTATAAAATTTTGCACGCTGTAAATAATTTGACGTATGGATAATATTCACGACGTTGTAAAAGTATTGATTTTTTCGATTGTGGCGTATTTAACGCTGTTTATAATTGCAAAGTTGCTCGGTAAAAAACAGATTGCACAGTTATCGTTTATCGACTACGTTGTAGGAATAACGATCGGTTCTATTGCGGCGGAAATGGCGACGGATACGGTAAATCCGTTTTATCATTATATCATTGCAATGACGATTTTCCTTGTTTTCGATTTTGCGGTAACGCTAATCAGCCGAAAAGGGGCTTTGCTGAAAAAGCTTCTTTGCGGCAGACCGCTTATGATAATTGAAAACGGCAAGATAAATTATAAAGAGCTTAAAAAGAGCAAATTGACGGTAGACGAGGTTTTAGGTATGGCAAGAGATAAGGACTATTTCGATATTAATCAGATAGCGTTCGGTATTTTAGAAACCAGCGGAAAATTGAGCATACTGCCTAAAGCTGAAGAGAAGCAGCCCGTATGCAAAGATTTGTCAATTACTCCGCCACCGCCTGAATTGACTGACTATTTGATTATCGACGGCGTTTTGCGTAAAGACGTAATGGAACAAAACGGTTATAGCGAAGAATGGATAAAACGCGGGTTAGGAATAAACTGCGACAAGGACTTAAAGAACATATTGCTTGCGTCTTATGATGAGAAGGGACAGACTTTTAACGTCCATTATAAAAACGAGACGGCATAATAAAGTCTGAAAATGTCGTAAAGCGGAAAAGCGAATAAGCGAATAAGCGAATAAGCGATTTAAAAACCACTGCGGAAAAGCGAATAAGCGATTTAAAAAGCACTATGAGTTTCATAGTGCTTTTTATGATATCAATAAAACTACGATTGCCAAAAAGGCGAGATTGAATTTCATGGGCATACAAAAACGAATAGCGATTTAGTTGAACGAGTTTAAAGCATAAGCATAACGCATTGCCCACTTTTCACCGAAAAGACTTTGAGCCGTATCGAGCAATCGATATCCGATTTTCAATGAGTCGGATACGCAGCGTTCGCATTTGTTTTTCATAGATAAACGCCGTATTCTATGGCATTTTGCTGCCGTTTAAAATTGCGTATTCCATAGTTTTTTTATTGAATTTTTGAATCGAATTTTTATTATGCCGTTTTTTTGTTAGTCGAATTTGTTTAATATGCTTATATTGAGGTTTTATATCTTTGCTTTATAATTTTTATAATTCCATATTAAATTGTATTTTAAATAATTTAATAACGTTTTTCACTCTGAAAGCGAAGATTAAACAAAAACGCAACGATGATTGTCGTACCTTAAGATTAAACCGTTATTTTGACATAGACGCTTTGATAAAGCCTGTAAACAGAGGATGAGGTTTATTCGGGCGACTCTTAAATTCAGGATGAAATTGAACGCCGATGAAAAATTTACATTCAGGGTTTTCAATCGTTTCAACGATATATCCGTCGGGAGACGTTCCGCCGATGACCAACCCTTTTGAAGTAATAAGGTCTCTGAATTCGTTGTTAAATTCATAACGGTGGCGGTGTCTTTCAAATATCTCGCTTTCGCCGTAACAGTCGTACAGTTGCGTACCGTTTGCAATTTTACAAGGGTAGGCTCCGAGTCTTAACGTACCGCCCTTGTTTATCTCGTCGTTTTGATCAGGAAGGAAATCGATGACTTTATGTTTGCTGTCAGGATTAAATTCTCCCGAGTCGGCGTCGTCGAAGCCTATTACGTTTCTTGCAAACTCTATGACGGCAGTCTGCATACCGAGGCAAATGCCGAGATACGGGACGTTGTTTTCTCTTGCAAATTGTGCGGCGAGAATTTTTCCTTCTATGCCACGGTTTCCGAAACCGCCCGGAACGAGTATGCCGTCTGCGTTTTTAAGCGTTTCGTTTACGTTGTCTTTTGTTAACGTTTCGCTGTCTGTCCAAAGAATATTGATTTTTGCACCGCACCAATAGCCTGCGTGACGGAGCGCTTCCGATACGGAGAGATATGCGTCGTGAAGAGCAACGTATTTACCGACGATAGCAATATTGACCGTCTTGTCGAGCGATTTGATTTTTTTGACCATAGTAGTCCATTCCGTAAGGTTTGGGGCAGGGGCGGACATATTCAGTTCACGCAAAACGACGTCGGAGAAGTTGTGTTTTTCAAGCATTAAAGGGGCTTCGTATAGAATCGGCAGAGTTCTGTTTTCGATGACGCAATCTTTTTTTACGTTGCAGAACAAAGCGATTTTGTTGAATATTCCTTCTTCGAGCGGTTTGTCGCAACGCAAAATGATGATGTCGGGATTAATGCCTAAGCCCTGAAGTTCTTTAACGGAGTGCTGAGTAGGTTTGCTTTTATGTTCGTCGCTTCCCGATAAAAACGGAACGAGGGTGACGTGAATGAAAAGGCTGTTTTCACGACCGATTTCAAGAGAAATCTGGCGTACCGCTTCCATAAAAGGCTGTGATTCGATGTCGCCGATAGTTCCGCCGATTTCGGTTATAACGACGTCTGCGTCGGTTTCTCTTCCGACACGGTAGATGAAGTCTTTGATTTCGTTTGTGACGTGCGGAATGATTTGTACGGTCGAGCCGAGATATTCTCCACGTCTTTCTTTATTTAAAACGTTCCAGAAAACTTTTCCCGTTGTAAGGTTTGAATATTTATTTAAGTTTTCGTCGATAAAACGTTCGTAATGTCCGAGGTCAAGGTCTGTTTCCGCACCGTCTTCGGTAACAAAAACTTCACCGTGCTGATATGGACTCATTGTGCCCGGGTCGACGTTTATGTACGGGTCGAGTTTTTGAGCGGCTACTTTTAGGCCGCGTGCTTTTAAAAGTCTTCCGAGCGATGCGGCGGTAATGCCTTTGCCGAGTCCTGAAACGACTCCTCCTGTAACGAAAATGTACTTTTTCATATATACCTCTTAAAAATTAATCCGAATGTGTTTTTTATTAAATAGCCTTTGCATTGACTTACCGTTTATACGCATAGCTTCGCATTAACCGTATATTACGCTATACGTTAAGTTTTAAAGAAAATAAACCGTTGTAATAAATTTTATAAACGGAGTTATAAACGTCTTTTACGCCAAGCGGCGAATGCGTCAGCTGTAAGTTTTAATAATATCCATGGCAACGGCAGATTTTTTGCTACACTCGTCCATTGCCCGTTTTTCGATATATTTATGAGCTTCTTCTTCAGTAAAAGAGAGTTTAGTGATTAAAAGCAATTTTGCTCTTGAAATGAGTTTTATCTCTTCCATCTTTTCTTTCAGGCTTTCAGTTTTTTTAATAAGATTTTTAAATCTTACGCTTGTCGCAACCGCAAAACCCAAACCTTGCATAAAGCTATGCGTCGAAGCGGGCTTTGCAATGCAATAGACCCCCAATTTTTCCAATGCGAAAGACACGCTCTCAAAAACGTCTGCTTTTACGAGCGTAATTACTCCCGTATAGGAATTATTTGTGATTTCTTCAGCAAGCAACGTACCGAACTCGTCACGCAACGGACAGTTTACGATAACAACGTCATAGTCCCGTTCGTCAAGTTTTCGTCTGGCTTCCGCCCCGCTTGAAACGAATTCCGCATCGAAGTATCCGTTCAAAAGATTTTTGAATATCTCTTCGCCCGACGGTATGGAAGAAACCACAAGAAGGTGTGTATCAATTTTTACAGCCATAGTTTAATTTAAAGAATCTACGATTTTTTTAGGCAGATGGTTTTGGATAAATTCGCTTTTAGCTGCAATTCTTTTTGCTTCGTCAAGCGATGAAGGCAAAGATTCGAGACCGGTAGATAACAGAGCGTTTCCGACAGATTCGCTTTGAAGTTTGAGATTTTTTGTAATGCCTTCAAGTCCGGCGTATATAATGAGAGCGTAACTTAAATATATGTTTGCCATTCCGTCAGGTGAACGCAGCTCGAAACGTTTAGGACCGCTTGAAGCCGGAATGCGAATGAGGGTAGTTCTGTTTTCGTTAGCCCACGAAACGAATTTAGGAGCTTTCATTTCTCCCAGTCTGTCATAAGAATTTTCGGTAGGGTTGAAAAAGAAGGTCATTTCTTTGATTCTGTTCAACACGCCTGCCAAAAACTGTTCGAAAACGTCTTTACCGTCTTTCGATTCAATCGAAACGTTTATGTGAAGACCGTTTCCGCTTTTATCCTTAATAGGTTTAGGCATAAAAGACGCCCACACACCGTTTTTAAACGCTATGGCTTCCGTTGCGTTTTTAAAGATAACCGCATGGTCGGCGGAAGAAAGGGAATCGGCGTATTTAAAATCGATTTCGTTTTGTCCCGGGCCTTCCTCGTGATGGGAACATTCAGGATACAGTCCCATTTCTTCGATGGTAAGGCAAATTTCACGGCGAACGTTTTCGCCCCTGTCTTTAGGGAATACGTCCATATATCCTGCGTCGTCGCACGGAATATCCGTAACTTTTCCGTTGTCGTCGATTTTAAAAAGATAGAATTCAAATTCCGTGCCGAAATTGCATTTGATTCCTTTTGCTTTTGCCGCGTCGATTGCGTTTTTCAATATGTTTCTGCAATCCAGCTCGTAAGGAGTGCCGTCGGGATATTTGACGTCGCAAAAGAGTCTGATAACTTTTCCGTGAATAGGACGCCACGGAAGCAACGTCAGCGTGTCCGGATCGGGGAACAGAAGTAAATCTGATTTTTCAGCTTTTTCGAAACCGCTTACGGCAGAACCGTCAAAAGATATGCCGAATTTAAAAGCGTGTTCGAGTTGGTCAGGCATAATGGAAGCGTTTTTAAGGTTGCCGTTCATATCGCAAAAGGCAAGCCTGATGAATTTTACGTCTTCTTCTTTAACGTATTCCATCACGTCGCTAATTGAATATTTCATAAATTTCTCCTTATGGCTTGATTAAAACTTATATTTTCAGTTTTCAACGTATAATTGTCTGTAAGGGTTTTTAGAGTTCGGCGTAAGGACTGTAAATTCGCTGTCGATAACTGACGCATAGTCCGTGCCGAATAAATCACAGAAGTTTTTTACGTAAGGGGCGATTTCTTTCATATCTTTTTCGTCTGCCTTTTTAACGTGTACTTGCGGCGGAAAAGTTGAATTGAGGTTTTTTGTCCTTAAAAAGATTTTACCGCCGTGCATGCCCGTTCCGCAAAAGTTGCCGACTATTTCGTCTTTGTTTTCCAGATTTAAGACGATAATCAAACCGCCTGCTTGATATTCTCCCAGAAAACTGCCTACGACTCCGCCTATTACCATAATAGGCAATTTATCCTTATACGCTTTCATGTGAATGCCGACGCGGTATCCTGCGTTGCCTTTTACGTAAATTTCTCCGCCGCGCATAGCGTACCCTACAGCGTCTCCGGCATTGCCGTTAACTATGATTTTGCCGCTGTCCATAGTATCACCTACGGCGTCCTGAACGTTTCCGTCGACTGTTATGGTTGCGCCGCATAAGTATGCGCCGAGTGCGTTTCCCGGAGTGCCGCAAATCGTTATTTCTTTTTGTGCCGTGCCGCTTCCTATGAAACGTTGTCCTAAACAGTTCGAAATTATAATATCACCGTCTGTTTTTCTAATCAACTCATTGAGAGCGTCAAAATTTAAATTTTTAGCTTCGATGTTTTTCATTTTATCACCGCCTTATACGACCTTTGTCAGAGATGAGTCTCTTATGCTCTTTACAAAGCAAATGAGAGACGCTTCCTTTTTAATCAAATCGAAATCTACGTCGGCAAGCGGAATTTTATCTCTTATCATTCTCGTGTATATTCCCGCTCTGTTGACGTCGCCCGCTAAGATAAAGCCTTTCAACACGCCGTCTTTTACAAAGAATTTTTTCAGATATCCTTTGCCTCTTTCTACCGACTCTTCGCCGTCGTAGCTGCCGGCACTTATAATGTGATAGCCGAAAAAGCCTATGCTGTTCATCGGAATAGCTTTGTCAAAGCTTGCCGTGCCGCCTGCCATGTTTATGCCTGCCGTTTCGCCCTGCATGTATGCGTTAGGCAAAATCGCCATAATTTTTTCGGTTTCGGAAGAAATGTCGAAATATTGCGTGCAATCGCCGCAAGCATATACGTCGGGAAGGGAAGTCTTACACTTTTCGTCGACCAAAATTCCTCTGTCGACTTTTCCGCCTGCGTCCTTAATCAGCGACACGTTCGGTCTTACGCCTACCGCCATAACGAGAATATCGAATCCGATTTTATCGTTTTCCGTAATTGCCGTATTTTCTTCAAATTTTTGTATGCCGCTTGACAGTATGAAATTAATACCTTGCTTGCTTAATACGTTTTGAACCTCTTTTGCTTCGTCGTTGTCGAGAATGCTGTGAAGAACGAAATCGGCATGGTCTACGACGGTTATGCTTTTAACTTTGCCGACCAGACATTCGGCGCATTTCAATCCGATAAGTCCCGCTCCTACAATGAGTACCCGTTTGGATTTATCGATTTTCGATTTAAGGTATTCGGCGTCGTCCAAAGTAAAAAATGCGATTTTATCTTTTACTTTATCATATCCGTCTATAGGCGGAATAAACGGGCTTGCTCCTGTTGCAATTGCAAGGACGTCGTACGACAATTCTCTGCCGTCAGATAAAAAGACTTTTTTTTGCTTTTCTTCTATTTTGACGGCAGAAACGCCGAGTATAGGGTTTACGCCGTTTCTTTTATAAAAATCGTCGTCACGGTATTTCA
The DNA here is from genome assembly GCA_946056785.1 of uncultured Clostridia bacterium. Lineage (GTDB taxonomy): Bacteria > Bacillota > Clostridia > Christensenellales > CAG-917 > CAG-917. The sequence continues at coordinate 1,208 of CAMGKS010000009.1, read as the reverse complement.
TTCTGTCTTCGTCGGTCTTGCCTTGAATGAGATATGAAATTAAAGGTCTTGAATAGACGTGGCGTTTTTCATCTCCGACAACCGTGATTTCTCCCGTTTTGTCGATATGACGAATTCCTTCTATAACGCCTATTGAAGCTATGCTGTTTCCTATAATCAAATATTTCATATTATCTCTCCTCAAAAACGATTGCGTTGTTAGGGCATCCGCTTACGCAAGCAGGTGTTCCGTTGCCGTTTGTTATACATAATTCGCATTTTTGCATGACGCCGTTTTCTCCGATTGATAAAGCGCCGTACGGGCATACTAAAACGCAAGTGTAGCAACCGACGCATTTAGATTTGTCGATTTCAACGACGCCGTTCTCGATTTTTATTGCGCCTGCGATGCAACTTTTTTTGCAAATCGGATCGCTGCAATGTCTGCAAGATACGGCGTAAGTTATTCCGTCTTTTTCTTCAACTTTTATGTTAGGATGAATGACGGCATTTTTTAAAGCGAGATACATATTTGCTCCGCCTTTGTTTGCAAAAGCACAATTATATTCGCACAGTCTGCATCCTAAACACCATTTTTCGTTTACAAAGATTCTTTTCATATTATTCACCTGCGTGTTTGATTCCTAAAATCTGAAGTTCTTTTTCGTTCAAGCCGACGCCTCTGAGCATCAAGCGGTTGCCCTTTAAGGCTTCGATTGAATTTATTCCCATACCGCCCATAAGTTCTTTTATTTCGTGATTCCATGCCGTAAGAAGATTTACAAGACGCTTAGAGCCGATATCGGGATTAAGCCTTTTTACGAGTTCGGGAATCTGAGTTGCGATTCCCCAGTTGCATTTGCCTTTCTGGCAGCTTCGGCAGAGGTGGCAGCCTAAAGCGATAAGTGCGGACGTCGCTATGTACACGGCGTCGGCTCCCAAAGCTATTGCTTTTACGACGTCGCTGCTGCTTCTTATTGAACCGCCGACTACCAAAGAAACGTTATCTCTTATTCCTTCTTCACGGAGTCTTGAATCGACCGAAGCGAGAGCGAGCTCAATCGGAATTCCGACGTTGTCTCTGATTCTCGTTGGAGCGGCACCCGTACCGCCTCTGAAACCGTCGATTGCGATTATGTCGGCTCCGCTTCTTGCAATGCCGCTTGCAATTGCGGCAATATTATGAACGGCTGCGACTTTGACTATAACCGGCTTTTTGTATTCGGTGG
>CAMGKS010000008.1 GCA_946056785.1 uncultured Clostridia bacterium | reverse complement strand
GGAGCGGCAAGCCGCAAGGATAACAGCGTTATTTTTTCGGCTTTACGTCGTTGACGCCTTTCCAGGTAGACGCATGCGGCACATACAACGATGCGGAATCGGCTGAAAATTTTTTAAACTTTCCACGATTGAATAAAAAGAAAGGATTGCCGGCGGTCGCTATCACCTGACTTTTAAAAATCTCTATAGCCGGGTCAAAGGTAGACTGTTTAACGCCCTTATCGCTTGCTCTGCCCCAACCGCATAACACGTCGGCGTCCGCTGTATCTATAATCGTATGTTTCATAATAAGAAAGTTTTTGCACATTTCGGCGATATTCAAATAATTTCCGTTTTTGTCGCCGTAAATAACGTTTAAATCTTTCGAATTAGGCGTCATATAAGGAAAAAGATTGCAAAAAACGACTTTTGAATATTTTTGAATTTCTTTTTTCCCTTCAACGACTACTCCGTTGAAAAGAACCTTTAAAACGTTGTTTGTAGTTCTGTCGATATCTTCCAACTCATCGAATTCCGAATTGCAAAAAATTCGGGCTTTTGCGGAACTCGACGGATTCATCAAAATTACTATCGCCGTCTTGTCCGCTATAAAGTTTTGTTCAAGAGATATTTCAAGAACGTATCTGGAATTTTTTGCGGAATCGCTTAAACAGTCGCACTCGTCGAAATTTACCTTATAGTCCGCATTGTTTTTAAATGAATAATACGCCATTTCTTTACCTTGTTCACTTGTTTACTATGCGATATATTTTAAACAAAATTTCAAATTAAGTCAATAAAATTTAAACCGATGAAAATTTTCGAAACGACAATTTATTATATCGTCTAAAACCGTATAATCATTTTATAAAAACTTTATGCCAAAAGACAATAAGCCAACGGAAGAAAGCCCGATAAGGGTTCCGCCTACTGCAATGCCTAAAATAATTGCCAAAGAAAAGTTTATTAACGCTTCTTTAGACAACAATGCTCTTAACTCTTTTTTTGTCATTCCGATATTATAATACAGCATAAATTCCTGTTGCCTGCCAAAGTAATGCTGAACGTAACTGTTCAACCAACCTATAATGCCGAAAATGCATACGAAAATTACAAGAGAATTGATTAAATTTATAAATCTACCGAGAACGTCCACCGATTCTTTGATTATATCTTCGGTACGCAACATAATCGTGGAATTTGTGCCGAAAACCTTGCTTAATTCTTTTTCCAAAGAAACAACGTCGTTTTTAGCAGAAAATACAATATATCCCAATTTTGAGCCGATATATTCGTGATTTACAAATCCTACGTAAAGCGAGCTGTCAAAGGTGCCGGCAATTTTAAACTCTTTCGGTTTAGAATCAACGGTTAAAGTTATATCGTCTCCTACTTTTTTATCAAAAGATTTAACAATGGCGTCGGTTAAATAAATCTCGTTTCCTTGCGGCACTCTGTCAACGTTTTCGGCAAAAGAAACTACGTTTTTTGCAGGAGTATCGGCAGCCAATATCATAATGCTGAGACCGTTAGGAAGCAAAACTCCGTCCTTTCTTGTCGCCAGATAATAGCCGCTTGCCTGGCTGACGTCATCGGCTTTATCATAAGAAATCTGCGGAACGTTTGCAACTATCACGTCCCCGCTCATAAAATCGGACATATTTTGTTTTTGAGCATTCGCAAATGAAATCGAATATACTATGACGGTAAGAAGTGCCGCCATAATACAGAGAATTCTTTGGCTGTTGCTGATGCTTAAATTTTCTTTTACGGTTTTGAAAGCTATTACGGTAGTTCCCGTATTTCTTGCCTTTTTCATAAATTTCTCAGACAAAATCGCAAAGCCCTTTGAGACGTACGGCAACCCGAAAGAAATTATCAATATAATCAAGGCGAACGAAATTCCGAACGGTATATATCTGATACGGACAGGAATTAAAAACATAATCAATATAAACGACGCTGCTATTGCAATCAGCATAAGAACATATTTCATCGGAACGGCTTTATGTTTTTTTGTCACGCCTTTAAGCATATCGTCAAGTCCGAATTGAGAATTTCTCACGTAAATCGTAAACTGACTTATTATTGCTACTACTATGGCAAAAACTATACCTATGAGAATTTCTTGCCAGGACATAGAAAAGCTTATTTCGCTTATGCCGAGTGATTTCGAAAAAATAAACGTAGGCAAAAGCGATAGAGCGATTCCCAACAAACCGCCTATTACGGCATAAATTAAAATCTCAAAAAGCTGCATGCTTCTTAAATTGTTTTTAGTAGCTCCGACGCTTACGAACAAAGACGACGAATGGCTGCGTTCGCCCGATATTATAGTCAAAGACGAATAAATGATAATAATTCCTATGCAAGCGAATACCAACGACATAAAATACAAAACTATGGAAACGACGAACGTCAACGAATCGATGTACCCTTCCGAGTGCGACAATCCTACGGCATTATCCGGATATAGCGTCTTTAAAGTTTCTATCATATCGCCGACTTTATCGTCGTCGTACATATCGATATAAATTACGTTGCACAATTTTGCATTTTCGTCGACGCCGATTCCTAATCCGGATATAAGCTTTTTCATAACGCTTTTAAAGCTCACCAAAACTTGCGTATCTTGCATAAGTCCGACGCTGTCGAAAATACCTTCAACCGTATATTCGATGCTCTCGCTTCCTAATTCGAGCTCCATTTTATCATGCAAATCGAGATTGTTGGCTTTTGCAAAAGCGGAAGAAATCAACGCACTGCGGTCGACGTTCGTATTTGACAATACACCGTATTTTATTTTCTTAAAATTGTATATGTCGTTCAATGCGGCAAAATCAACGGCTTTGACGTTCGTCACGCTATTTGTTAAAACGCCGTCCGAATTAAGTTTTTTGTATAATAACGTCATTCCGTACATGCCTACAACGGCTCCGTCATCGGCAACGGCACTAACTGCATTGTCAAGGTGCATATACCTTATCATTGAATCGCCGTCGACTCTTATCGCAATATCCGACGTGCCTACGGCGGCGACGCTCATCATACGGTTATACTTGTCAAAATTTGTTCTTACCATATACGTGGAAACGAAAATAGCAACCGCTATGGCTATACAAAAAATAACCAATACCGGTTGCAAAGGTTTTCTTTTTATCGAATTGAAAATATGTTTAAAAAATAATTTCATAAACCTGTTCCGTTTTCAGATACGATTTTAAATCATAAATTTTGCTTAAAAAATAGCTTGAAAAGACTAAAAAGCGTTTATTCTTCTTCCAATCTGCCGTCAATCATATGCACGATTCTTGTTCCCCTGACTGCGGTTTCCATACTGTGCGTAACCTGCACTATCGTAATTTTGTCTTTTGCGTTGAGTTCGACAAGCAAGTCCATAATGTCTTCTCTTGCACGGCTGTCGAGATTTCCGGTAGGTTCGTCGAGCATCAAAACTTTCGGCTTATATAATACGGAGCGTGCGATTGCTACCCTTTGCTGTTCGCCGCCCGACAGCTTATCGGGATACCTGTTCAGCAAATGAGAAATTCTCATACGTTCCATAACTTCCATCATATATTCTTTTTGTTTTTTAACGTTATCTTTCCTCAGATATATCGGCAAAAGCACGTTTTCTTCCACCGACAAAGTAGGAATCAAATTGAAAAACTGATAAACGAAACCTAACTCCGTACGTCTCATAACGGCAAGTTCCTTTTCGTTCAATGCCGACAAATCTTTTCCGCACAAAAACACTTTTCCTTCGTCGCATTTTGCAGCTCCGCTAATAACGGAAAGAAAAGTGCTTTTACCGCTTCCCGATTCGCCCATAATAGACACAAACTCGCCTTCTTCGATTTTCAGCGAAAGGTTATCTAAAACCACGTAATCGCCAAATCTTTTTGTAACGTTTTCAGCAACAATCATACTCATCTCAAATAACACCTTGCAATGTTAGGGGCATATCTATAAATTATTCCTTTCAAAATTTTCACTATCAAATCTGAATCCGCATTATTTTCCGCAGCAGCCCAAAGGTCCTCAAAGCCGTATCTCGTAAACGTAACGCCTGTCGGAACGGCGGACGGATCTATTTTCTTTACGAACGCTTTTTCGGTAGTCCTTAAAATGTCTAGAAAATATATCTCGGCTTCTTCTTTTTTGTCGGCGGAAAAACTGTTTATTGCCTGACAAATTGCACGGCTATTGTCCGTTTTGTATATAGCATACTGTTCGGCAGTGATTTCTTTATCGACGTAATAATATTTACCGTCGCTTGTATAAGTTAACATGCAATACAAAAGCTGCTTTAAATCTTCGTCATTCATCGTTGTAATTATGCTGTACGCAACGTCTGCGATAAAATTAACGAACTTGCCGAAATTAAGATTCGCACAACCGTCTACAAAAATATCCCATATCCGCAAATCAAGCAAATTAAGATATGAAGTATCGACGTATTCCTCGCCGCTGTTTCTGCCTATGATTATGCCAAGATATAAATCAACAATTTTATATACTGCATTCCAACCCGAATCGGCAATTTTGATTTTTAAAATGACGTCTGCGTTGCTCTTTAAAAACGCAACGATATTTGCCTCCACCGTGCTTGCATTAACGATAAAACCGCTTTGGACGATATCTTTTACGATGGTTATGGCATCGGCAATGCCCGTGCCGTCAAGCGACATTACACCGGCTGTCATAAACGACAAATAGACTCTGCCCAAAACTATAAGTTGCTCCGGACCTAACTCGTCCATTGCATAAATGCAGTTGTCGGCATAGCGATAGAATTCATTATATTGTTTAGTATATTTAACCAGATTCTGTGCTTTTTGAGCTTCGGTGTATTTTTCCGAATACCAATCGAATTCATTGAGATTGCCTGATTCGATTGCGTCAAGACATTCCTTATAAAAGCTTTTTGCTTCTTTAAGAGATTGACAGATATAATGGTAAGCCACGTACCCCAATGCGTCGCTGCCTATTGCGTCTATAGTGTCCATGTAAGCACTTCGCAAAAGCTTGACGTCATCGGCTTTAAAATCTAAAGATTTAATCGTTCGGTCATAAATCTCAATAAGAACGTTGCCGTATTCATCCAACACTTGCGACATTTTCACGACGGATTCGTTAGGGACTTTTGCTTCCGAAAGAATTTCCAACAAAAAAACAGAGTCAAGATATTTATATTCTCCATAATGAGAACTTAACTTATCATTGACTCTATTCGCACTGTCTGTAAAAACGGAAACCGTATCGTCTGTATAAACTATATCTTCTTCGATAATTACTATATCGTCTCCCCATTTTCCGTATCCGTTTGAAGGATTTTGTGAATTTTCAGCTGAATTTGAACAAGAAACGAGAACAAAAGACAAAGTGACTACTAAAATAGCCAATAATAAGAAAACAGAATATTTTCTAAAAGCAGACTGTTTCATACACTTCACCTCCGCCTTTTTTCCTTAGTTATAGCATATATTTACTTACCCCCTGCTTTGATTGTACTATTATTTGCGGATATTGTCAACAATCAAAATTCTCTTGGTAAAATTTACTTCCGCTTTAACAATATATAAAAAGCGTAAAACACCGAGCAGTAGGAATCGTCACACAAAATATTATATGTCTTTTATACTGCTTTAATTTTAGTCATAATTTCGGGTTGTAAATGTATTTTTAGTTTATAGACTTTTAACGTACTTTTTTGCAAAAAAATAGCCGCAAATTGCGGCTAAACAGACTAATTAAATTAATTAATTAAATTGCGATTTTTTGTTTTTATTAATATACTACGTTTAAACGTAGATGAAATTGCTTGAATTTTTAAAAGCGGCAACAATCAAGCGGAAGGCAAGCACGCAAACGTCAAAATTTTTATGCGACGGGATATCGTACTGTAACAAACCTTTTTAAAACGCACTGTTAAACAATAAAAAACAATCTTATTTATTTAAAAAATAACTTTATCTAAACAATATCTGATTTTACGATAAACTTTAACTTACACTAAACTTTATCTAAAACAAAGCCGTTTTATAAACGCCGATAAACCGTTCGTCGATTAAAAACTTTTTACTTCATCGTTTACATAAACGCAGAATTTATATTCTTTTCCGTTTTCGGCAATCATATACTCCGTTTCTTCTTTCAGACGCCAACCTTGTCTTTCGTCAAGATTTTCAAAAAACACGGTTGCCTCTCCGTCGGCATTTACTTTTGTAACTATAACTTCAGTGCAAAAATCGAGCATAGTCCTATAAAACATTGCTCCGCCTATTATGAAAACGTCGTCGGAAGCGTACTTTTTAAGCTCGTCGCTTAGCTCCTGCAAACTTCTGACGATAATTACGTCGTCTCTTATTCCGTCAGGCCAAAGAACGATATTGGTTCTGTTTTTAAGAGGTTTTCCGTTCGGAAAAGACAACAGCGTATTCGACCCCATAACGACTACTTTGCCCATCGTGTGCGATACAAAGCGACGCATATCTTCCGGAAGATGAAAAAGTAAATCGTTGTTTTTTCCTATACCCCATTTTTTATCTACGCAGACTATTGCTTTCATCAGATAGCCACCTCTATTTTTTTGTTAAGCGGAGTAAATTTATAATCAGTCAATTTAAAATCTTCCACTTTGAAATCGTAGAAATTTTTAATTTCAGGATTTATCCAAAATTTCGGCGCTTCGTATTGCGGATTTTTCAAAACTTCTTCGACAATAGGAATATGTCTGTCGTAAATATGGGCGTCGGAAATTACGTGAACCAATTCTCCTGCTTGAAGTCCGCTGACTTGTGCAAACATGTGAACGAGCACCGCATATTGTACGACGTTCCAATTGTTAGCTGTAAGCGTATCCTGAGAGCGTTGATTTAAAATTGCATTCAGCTTGCCGCCTGCCACGTTAAACGTCATCGAATAAGCGCACGGATACAAATTCATTTCGTGTAAATCTTGAAAATTGTAAATATTTGTGAGAATTCTTCGCGATTGAGGATTGTGTTTCAAATCGAACAACACTCTGTCTACCTGGTCGAATTCTCCTTCCTTATATTTATGTTTAACGCCTAACTGATAGCCGTATGCCTTTCCGATAGAACCGCTTGCGTCTGCCCAACTGTCCCATATATGGCTATGCAAATCGTGTACGTTATTCGATTTTTTTTGCCAGATCCAAAGTATTTCGTCAACTGCCGCCTCAAAATTGGTTTTTCTGAGCGTTATAATAGGAAATTCTTCCGCAAGATTATATCTGTTTACGATACAAAACTTCTTGATGGTATGAGCGGGCGTGCCATCAGCCCAGACGGGTCTGACTTCGAATTCGGTATCCCAAACCCCGTTATCGAGAATATCTCTACACGTGTTAATGAAAATTTTATCTGCTTTACTCATATTTCTTCCTCCGTTTGCGTAGCCTGCTTCTATTACGGCATACGCTTTAATTTCCGATTGTTATTACGATTATTTAAATTTTGATTAATCATTGTAAGCTTTAAATTGTATTTTTATATTGATTTTAAAAACTTGCAATTACATTTTTATATTGATTTTTAAAACTCGCAATTATGCTTTTATATTGAACTTTAAAGCTTGCAATTATGTTTTTAGGTTCTGTTTAACCTGTCGCCGCTTTTAACTTATTTCTGACAATGAAAATTAGCGCCGTGAACGTAAACGCAAAGCGTCGCTACGTTTTGTTTAAAACGTCTGCAAATCATTTTTTCTTTTAAACTTATCCGTTTCACGATGACTGAAAAATATTATACATTAAAACCCCGTTTATTTCAATAAAAATAACTGTATAACATAATATTGCATTTACCGTTTTTGACGGTGTATAAATTTTATCAATCCGTAAAACTTCAGCCTGACGACTAAACCGTTATTAGCGGTTTAATACCTGTTTTAAAAACCTGCCTGTCGCGCTGCCCTGAATTTCCGCTACTTGTTCAGGTGTTCCCTCGGCAATTACCGTTCCGCCTTTATCGCCGCCGCACGGACCTAAGTCGATGACGTAATCTGAAACTTTAATTACGTCGAGATTGTGTTCGATAACAACCACCGTATTTTTGCCGTCGACTAATCGTTTAAGAATATTAACGAGTTTTGCCACGTCGTGAGTGTGCAAACCTGTCGTAGGCTCGTCAAGAATGTATAAAGTTCTTCCGGTGCTTTTCCTTGACAGTTCCGTGGCAAGTTTTACTCTTTGCGCTTCTCCGCCCGAAAGAGTTGTCGACGACTGTCCGAGTTTTACGTATGATAAACCTACTTCATTCAAAGTCACAAGTTTATTACGAATTTTAGGAACGTTCTCAAAGAACTTACACGCCTCCTCTATAGTCATATCGAGCACGTCGGAAATCGATTTCCCCTTGTATTTAACTTCCAAAGTCTCACGGTTATATCTTTTTCCGCCGCACACTTCGCACGGAACGTATATATCAGGCAAAAAGTGCATTTCTATTTTTATTATTCCGTCGCCGCAACAGTGTTCACATCGTCCGCCAGAAATGTTAAACGAAAAACGCCCCGCTTTATATCCCCTTGCTTTTGCTTCGGGTAATGACGCATATAAATCTCTTATTGCCGAAAATACGCCCGTATACGTCACAGGATTGCTTCTCGGCGTTCTTCCTATAGGACTTTGGTCGATATCGATTACTTTGTCGAAATATTCAAGTCCTGAAATGGAATCATATTTGCCGACAGACAATCGTGAACCGTTCAGCACGTTTGATGCGGCAGGATACAAAATTTCGTTTATAAGACTTGACTTTCCGCTGCCCGATACACCGGTAATCGAAGTCATAACGCCTACGGGAATCTTCACGTCGATATCTTTTAAATTATTTTGCTTAGCTCCCTTTATCCGGACAAAACCGACGGGGTCTAAACGCTTTTCAGGCACGTCTATTTTAAGCTCGCCCGAAAGGTATTTTCCCGTTATCGACCTTTCTGATTTTATAACGTCCTCCACGCTGCCTTGTGCCACGACTTCGCCGCCGTGCATGCCGGCACCCGGACCGATATCGACTATATAATCTGCCGCTCGCATCGTTTCTTCGTCGTGTTCGACGACTATCAAAGTATTTCCCAAATCTCTTAGCCGCTTTAATGAATCAAGCAGTTTTTCGTTATCGCTTTGATGTAGACCGATACTCGGTTCGTCAAGAATATATAAAACTCCTACAAGACCGCTTCCTATCTGAGTGGCAAGCCTTATTCTTTGCGATTCGCCACCTGAAAGCGTACCCGACGAACGGTTGAGAGTCAGATAGTCAAGTCCTACGTCGATTAAAAATTTAAGTCTTGCGTGAATTTCCGTCAAAATTCTTTCAGCAATCATCTTCTGACTTGCAGTAAGTTTCAGGTTGTATAGAAATTCGTCAATTTTAGTTATCGACATATCGCAAAGCTCATAGATATTAAGTCCACCGACGGTTACCGCCAACGCTTCCGCTTTTAAACGCTTTCCGCCACAAGTAAGGCAAGGTACGTTTTTGATAAGTTTTCCGATTTCTTGTTTTGCGTATTCGGACGTGCTTTCGTTATATCGCCTTAAAAGGTTGTTTGCAATTCCTTCATAACGGGACATAAACGTGCCGCTGTAAGACTTGCTGTTATATTGCATAGGAATTCGTTCGTTGTCGTTGCCGTAAAAAATAATATTTTTAACGTTTTCAGGCAAATCTTTAAAAGGAACGTCCAGACTGAAACCGTACGCCTTGGACAAAGCGTTGAGTTGCATTCTTATTATCTGACCGCTTTCCATACTCCAACCGCTTGCCTTTATGGCACCTTCGCCTAAAGAGAGATTTTTATCCGGCACGAGCAAATCGACGTCTATCTCGTTTTTAAAGCCAAGACCTAAACAGTCGGGGCAAGCCCCGTACGGATTGTTGAAAGAAAACAATCTCGGTTCCAACTCTTCAAGCGATATATCGCAATCGGGGCAACTGTATTTTGTCGAAAACAGTATTTCCTCCGATTTATCGCCTTCTCCCCCGTCGAATTGACATACGACAAGTCCGTCGGCAAGTTTAAGGGCAATTTCTATGGCGTCGGAAAGACGCTTGTTTATTCCTTCTTTTATGATTATTCTGTCGATAACGACGCTGATTTCGTGTTTGCAGTTTTTATCGAGTTCAATTTCTTCATCGAGGGTATAATTTACTCCGTCTATCTTGACTCTGAGATAGCCGCTCTTTTTCAACCCCTGAAGTTCCTTTCTGTACTCTCCTTTTCTGCCACGGACGATAGGAGCCAAAATCTGAATTTTACCGCCTCTTTCGATGACTTTATCCGCAATTTCATCAACCGTCTGCGGTCTGATCTCTTTTCCGCATTTAGGGCAATGCGGCACGCCGATTCTGGCATAAAGCAATCTCAGATAGTCGTAAATCTCAGTCACCGTGCCTACCGTAGACCTCGGATTTTTTGAAGTCGTTTTCTGGTCGATTGCTACAGCCGGCGAAAGTCCTTCGATATATTCGACGTCAGGCTTTTGCATCTGTCCCAAAAATTGACGGGCATAACTTGAAAGACTTTCAATATATCTTCTTTGTCCTTCGGCAAAAATCGTATCAAAAGCAAGGGATGACTTACCGCTTCCCGACAAACCGGTAAATACGATAAATTTATCTCTAGGAATAGTCAAATCGATATTCTTTAAGTTGTTTTCTTTTGCACCTTTAATTTTTATTTCGTCCATAAATTACCTTAACGTTTTATCCAATCAAAACTACGCCTTTTAAGTAAGACTCACTTCGTTTCGTAAAAGCTATAAACTTCCCGATTTTAAAATTCGTTTTCTTTTTTTAATTAAGCAATCTTTTTTTAATTAATCAAGCTTTTTTAGATTAAGCCAAGCATTTTATCAGACTTTTTCAAAATGAATCAAGTTTAATTTCAACTTGAAAGCTAAAATTATAATTGCTTGTTTTGCCGCAAATTTTATCCGCAGATTCTTTTATCATGCGTCTGTTCTCAATCGTAGCGGCTATTTCGCTTTAATGCCTTAACTGTTTTTTTAAAGCTGAAATTTCTTCACGGAGTTTTATTGCCGCTTCAAAATCGAGCATATCCGCCGCCTGACGCATTTTTGCGTTAAGTCTTTCTATTTCCGCTTTAATATCCTGCGGCTTCTTCTTTTCTTCATCGGCTTTTTTAGATATTTCAATCGTGTTCGTTATCGGCTTGATTATCGTTTTAGGGATTATGTTATGTTCTTTATTATACTCCGTTTGTTTCTCACGTCTGCGGTTTGTTTCCGTAATAGCTCTTTGCATACTTCCCGTGACGTTATCCGCATACATAATAACGCGTGATTCGCTGTTTCGTGCCGCTCTGCCTATCGTCTGGACAAGCGAAGTTTCGCTTCTTAAAAAGCCCTCTTTATCGGCGTCCAAAATAGCGACGAGTTTAACTTCCGGCAAATCTAAACCTTCTCTTAAAAGGTTTATGCCCACCAAAACGTCAAATTCTCCGAGCCTTAACCCTTTTACGATTTCTATACGCTCTAAGGTATCGATATCGCTGTGCATATACTTGACTTTGATATTGACTTCCCTTAAATATTCGGTAAGGCTTTCCGCCATTTTCTTTGTCATGGTCGTCACAAGCGTTCTGCCGCCCGATTCGGTTACTGCGTTTATCTCGCCAATAAGATTGTCAATTTGATTTAAAGTCGGTCGTATTTCAATCGGCGGATCGACAAGTCCCGTAGGACGAATAAGTTGTTCGACCACTTTATCCGCCTGCCCGAGTTCATATTCGGCAGGAGTTGCGGAGATACAAACAAGTTGTTTAATACGCTTATCGAATTCGTCAAAAGTCAACGGTCTGTTGTCGTAAGCGGCAGGCAACCTGAAACCGTAATCGACAAGATTTTTCTTTCTCGCCTTATCTCCGTTGTACATTGCTCTTATTTGCGGAATAGTCATATGACTTTCGTCGATAAAGACGATATAGTCGTCCTTAAAAAAGTCCATAAGCGTATAAGGCGGCTGTCCGATTTCACGTCCGTCGAAATATCGGCTATAATTCTCTATCCCCGAACAATAGCCGATTTCCCTAATCATTTCAACGTCATAATTAACTCTTTCGTCAATTCTTTGAGCTTCGATAAACTTGCCCTGTTCTTCAAAAAATTTACGTCTTTCTTCTTTATCGCGTAAAATCTGAGAAAGGATAGCTTCTTTATCTCCGCCGACTACGTAGTGACTTGCCGGGAAAATCATAATATGTTTTAAATACTTAATCGGCTTGCAAGTTAAAGCGTCGATTTCGGATATTTTTTCTATTTCGTCTCCGAAAAACTCAACCCTTACGGCAATATCGGTGTTTGCGGCAGGATAAATATCAATAACGTCACCACGCACTCTGAACGTTGAGCGGATAAAATCGACGTCGTTACGTTTATATTGAATATCTATAAGTTTGTCGATAAGCTCGTCACGGTCATAGCATTCGCCCTCTCGCAGCGACACTGCCTGAGAATAATACTCTATCGGAGCTCCGAGTCCGTAAATGCAGGAGACGGAAGCCACGACGATCGTATCTCTTCTTTCACAAAGAGAAGCCGTTGCACTGTGCCTTAATTTATCGATTTCATCGTTTATGGCAAGGTCTTTTTCGATATACGTATCGCTTCTGGGAATGTAAGCTTCAGGCTGAAAATAATCGTAATAAGAAACAAAAAATTCCACGCGGTTGTTAGGAAAAAATTCGCGGAATTCGTTACAAAGCTGAGCGGCAAGCGTTTTATTGTGTGCAATTACAAGTGCGGGACGCTGAACCTGTTCGATAACGTTTGCCATAGTAAAAGTTTTACCGCTTCCGGTAACGCCTAAAAGCACTTGCGTCCTGAATCCGTCGTTCAGTCCTTCTACAAGTTCCTTAATAGCCTGCGGCTGATCGCCGCAAGGCTTGAATTTGGAAACCAACTGAAATTTTTCTTCCATTTGTTAATTGTTTACCGCTTTGAAAAATTCAAACTTTAAAACAGAAAATCACACAAACTGGTTTAAAATAAACTTTACATGCCAACCGTCTGGTTTAAAATAAACTTTATAAGCCAACCGACTATTGCAGTGCAAGCGCCCGAAATTACGGCGATAACGATTTTAAACGCCAATTTCTTTTTGAAACTTGCTTCATCTCTTGCAAACGCCAATCCTTTTTTATGTAAATTTATGCAATAATACAATTCGCCTCTTTTGTCGGTTTTCGTAAGGTCGAAATAGTCGTCGAGTTCGAGATTTTTTAAGGTAGGTTCGAGTTCGTCGGAATCGAACTCCAAATCATAGCTGATATTCGAAAAAATATCGACAGGACGCATAATGCATACGCCTTTATTTTTGCTGGCAGCATTGTAGACGTACCGCATTATAGCTTTTTCCTTTTTTGTCAGAGTTGAATTCTTTTCAAGAGCCATATATTACCTATTTAACAAGTGCTATAACGATTGCACTTAAAATCGTAACGATAATTCCGCCGACTAACGCACCGAACAGAGCGGCAAAAAACACCGACTTTTTTAAAGACCAATTCTTCCCGATTTTACCGACGATTCCCTCTTTTGCCGTGCCTGCCATAACTTCGATTGAATCTTCTTCGATTTTGGCTTTCGGAAGAAGGGCAAGACAATATTCGTCATCGTTAGAATACTTGACCTTAACCATTTCCCTGTCGCTTATTTCCTTAATCGCCTCTTTAAGTCCGTTTTTATCGAGAGCAAGACTGCTCGGAACGGCGGCGATAATTTCATCGGCGTCAAGAATTTTAAACGCGTCGGTTTCTCCGACAAGATTAACGATTGCTTTTAAAACCTCATTGTTTTTTTCCTGTATCATAAGGCCTACCTCATTCGTTTATTTACATTGTCAGTATATCACACGGCATTTACAAAAGCAATATTTTTTCATTTGAGCGTTAAAAATTGTTTTACAAATCGCAAATTGTGCGTTAGAATTATTGAAATAAAGAAATACTTAAAAAGAAGAAATGCTATGAATTTACTTGGAAAATTTTTATCAAAAACAGACTTTAAGTCCTACGATGAATTCAAAAATTTAAGTTTAAACGTGCCGAAAGATTTTAACTTCGGATATGACGTAGTTGACGAATACGCACGCCTATGTCCGGACAAAAAAGCTCTTGTTTGGTGCGATTCCCAAGGCGATGAAAAGATTTTATCGTTTAAGGACGTTTCAATCCTTTCCAATAAAATGGCAAACTTAATTTTAAGTTGCGGATTGAAAGAAGGCGATTACGTTATGAGCATGCTAAACCGCCGTTGGGAATATTGGGTATTAACGATTGCCTGCCATAAAATCGGCGTAACGCTTATTCCGGCAACGCATCTTCTGACCGCAAAAGATATTGCATACCGTATAAACGAATCAAAGGCAAAGTTATTGTTTGCGACGGCGGAAGAAGACGTCATCGAACACATAGCGTTTGCCTTGCCTAAATGCCCTGAACTTAAAAAAATATTCTACACAAAAAAGGTCGAAGGCTACGACGTGCTTTGCGAAGAAACGGAAAAACAAAGCGAAGTTCTTTCCGTAAATCGTCCCGACCCTAACGGCTCTATGCTCTGTTATTTTACGTCGGGCACAACCGGAATGCCTAAAATGGTCGAACACAATCATTATTATCCTATCGGACATATCATCACGGCGTATTTCTGGCAAAAAGTCGTCGACGACGGTTTGCACTTCACAATGGCTGAAACCGGCTGGGCAAAATGCAGTTGGGGCAAAATTTACGGACAATGGATTTCGGGTACGGCAATCTTTGCATACGATTACAACGGCAGATTTACGCCGACAGACGTTCTTCCGTTTATCGATAAATATAAAATTACGACTTTCTGTGCTCCGCCGACGATTTATCGTTTCCTTATAAAAGAAGACCTTTCAAAATATAATTTTTCGTCTTTGACCCACTGCTCTACGGCAGGCGAAGCGCTTAATCCCGAAGTTTTCAAGCAATTTTACGACGCAACGGGACAAAAGATTTACGAAGGCTTCGGTCAAACCGAATCAACCGTTCTTCTCGGTTCATACTTTTTTGAAGAACCTGTCGTCGGATCTTTGGGAAAGCCAAGTCCTATTTATGACATAACGCTCATCGACGACGATGAAGAACCGGTTCCTGACGGAACGGAAGGCGAAATTGCAATTTTAAATTCAAGCGTATATTGCGGACTCGTTTCAAATTATAAGGGCGATGAAGCAAGAACGAAAGCGGCAAGAGGCGGAAAGTATTATCACACGGGCGACCTTGCCATAAAAGATAAAAACGGCTATTATTGGTTTGTTGGAAGAAAAGACGATATCATTAAATCAAGCGGCTACCGTATAGGACCGTTTGAAGTCGAATCTGCTCTTATGGAACATCCGAGCGTACTCGAATGTGCTATCACAGGCGCCCCTGACCCGCTTAGAGGGCAAGTCGTAAAAGCCACGATTATCCTTGCCAAAGGTTACGAACCAAGCGATGAACTTAAAAAAGAATTGCAAGACCACGTTAAACGTCTCACCGCTCCTTATAAGTATCCGAGAATTATCGAATTTGTTTCCGAACTTCCTAAAACTACAAGCGGAAAAATCAAGCGTGTGGATATAAGAAAGAAAGACAACGACGAAAAATAAGCAATCATAAAAGGTTTTAAGTTTAAAAATCGGTTTAAGTTTAAATCGTTAAATTTAAAAACGTTTGAATTTAAACATTAATTAAAACTCTATTTTAATTTAAGACTTTAATTATTAGTTAAAAACTTTAAGTCGATTTTAGTTAAAACCTTTAATTAGTCAAGCAAAAACTAATAAACGAAAACCGATTGAATTAAAACTTTAAGTTTAAACTCTATTTTTGTTAGAACTTAAATTTGCCAAGCGGAAACTAATATGAGAAAACCGTTTAGATTATAGCTTTTGAATTTTTATTAATTTGAATTATAATTTAAATAAAAAGGCCGCATTTGCGGTCTTTTTATTTTTCAATCATACTGTTTGATCGTAACGATAATTGCAATTACATTGCGTCTTTAACGCCTTGCTCTGTGCCGAGATAAAACACGCTGGCTACAATTTTAATGGTTACAGAGTCTCCGGCCATTTCTTGATAATAATCGCGAAGCTTTTTAGCGTCGGCAGATTTCTCAAACTTAATTACGGTAACGGCGTCCGTTTCTTTTTCACCTGAAACCGCCCATTTAATTCCGCCTTCACAACCTATCGCTTTGCATATTTCTTCCGTATCTGCAATATCTTTATCCGTTGCAACTTCTACGTCATAGCCTTTCTTTTCAAGTTTTTTAGCAATGCTTTCGGCATTACATGCACAAAGGCAAACTGCCATAAGGGCAACTATTGCAATAATTGCCACAATAGCTAACACTCTTTTCTTATTCATAAGTACCTCCGTTTTTATAAACAACTCAATAACTTTCGTTATTAGCTAAATATTATCACACACGGTAACCTTTGTCAATAGCGGTAACTCGCTCTATCATAAGCGGCAGATAAAAGAACAAAATCTTTTTAATCGGCTTAGCCTTTACTTCATCACAATTTTATGTATTTTTCTCTTTAATCTTTCAATAACGCCACCGTGCCGTAAAATAGCTTCCGCCCTTTTTCCAAACATTTTCGCTCCGTCAATTTCGCCGTAGTTTTTGGCGTCGGCTATTCTTTCGGCTATTCTTTGTATTTAAAACGGTAACTATTCCGCCCAAAACGCCTTTTGCCGCTACACCCAAGGGAAGCAAAATAAAAAGACCGCATTTGCGGTCTTTTTATTTTTCAATCATACTGTTTGATCGTAACGATAATTGCAATTACATTGCGTCTTTAACGCCTTGCTCTGTGCCGTAGAAAACAACGCTGCCGACTCTCTTACAAACAACTTTATATCCGCCAATTTCACCGGTAGCTTTCTCAGCATCGGCTTGTGCATCTTTTGCGTCGGCAAGTTTGTTGAATTTAGCAACTTCTACCCAATCGCCCAAAACGCCTTTTGCTGCCGATACACTCCAAGCAATGGTTGAGTCCTTTTCTTCGTCCTCAAGTGCCGCACAGGTATAGCCTTTCTTTTCAAGTTTTTTGGTGATGCTTTCAGCATTACATGCGCAAAGGCAAACTGCCATAAGAGCAACGATTGCAATAATTGCTACAATAGCTAACACTCTTTTTTTGTTCATTTCTTCCTCCGTTTTTGCCATAGGCAAACATATTTGTAACTTACGTTACACTTTTTATACACCTATTATATAATATGTAAATTCTTATGTCAATAGTAAAAAACATTTTCGCCGTTCAAAGAGTTTTGATTCCGTCACTTATTTCGTTACTTATTTCGTCACTTATAAACGCAACATTATTTTGAGCCGTGCCGCTAATCGGTAGCTTACAATCTTATCCTTTAAAATTAC